>JAIKXV010000137.1 GCA_024683935.1 Lachnospiraceae bacterium
ATCGCCAGACTATAGCTATCAGGTGGTCACACAGATTAACGGAGAGGATATTACATCTGATGCTCAAATAGGAGAGCCTGCGGATGATGAAGTTTATCTGAATAAGGTTACCGGTAATCTCATATTCGGAAAAAGTGTACAGGAAAAACTGGCTCAGGCTATGTCGGAGGCAAAAACCAATGATCTGGTGGAAATCTCTTTCCAGTATAACAAGTCAAGCTGGCACGAGGGAGATGTCAAGCCGGAGTTCTATTTTGACTGTGTAGATGTGGGTATGACTCCTTCTAACCCGAATGACAAGACCAGACAGATAGTGTATACCGACCATAACCAGTCCATGTACTACCGCATGGGCGACAGCCAGAATATAAAGGTAAACACCAATGCCTGTGATGTGTTCACGCTGGATGCGAGAAGGGATCTGGACGATCTCTATGATTATTTGAATCTGCTGGACAATGCCCAGACCAAGGTTGACCATCTGAGGCAAATGCAGACCGATACTGAAAAGTATAGTAAGGAACAGCAGACTGCCATCGCTGATCTGCTGGCGGCAGCCACCAAGGAACTGGAATACGCACAGCAGAGAGTGAATGATGCTTTCAGTGCAGGCATGACAAGGGCAGAAAAGTATTTCGATTTCGTGAATCTTGCGGGAACCGAGATGGGGACCACTGTAAAGAGGATGGAGCTCATTAAGACCAGGCTCACAGAGGACAAGACCACAGTAAATACCCAGACCTCAAACAACGAAAATATTGATCTTTCGGTACTTACGGTGGATCTGAGCGAGGCCACCCTTTCCTATTCGGCGGCGCTTCAGGTAACGGGAAAGATAAGCCAGCAGACGCTGGTAAACTATATCTAAACAATATATAATGAAAAAGATCCTTCCCTAACGCTCAGGAAGAATCTTAACAACTTGCAAAAGACAAGGAGGAAAGTCAAGCATGGAAGTTAACACCAGATTATTTGGAGAGATCACCATCGATGATGCAAAGATCATCGAATTTCCGGGGGGGATAGTGGGGTTTCCGGATCTCAATAAGTTTGCCATTGTGCATGATTCGGAGAAGACTGACGGATCATCCTTAAGCTTTTTATTGTCCCTTGATGAGCCGGCCTTTGCAATGCCCGTAATGGATCCCCATATTGTTAAGCCCGATTACAATCCCATGGTGGAGGATGACCTTCTTTCAAATATCGGGGAGCTCACTCCTGATGACACCATAGTTCTCGTGACCGTGACTGTGCCGAAGGGCGCCATTGAGAAGATGACTGTCAACCTGATGGCTCCGATCATCATCAATGCAGCGGACAAAAAGGGTGCCCAGGTGATACTTACCGAGGGCGAGAACGACATACATTTCCCCATTTACGATATTCTCGCAGCCGCAAAGGAGGGAAAATAATGCTTACCTTATCCAGAAAAAAGGGTGAATCCCTTGTGATAAACAATAATATAGAAGTAACTATCCTGGACATCCGGGGCGATCAGATAAAGGTGGGAATAGCCGCACCGAAGGAGGTTCCGGTTTACAGGAAGGAGATATTCCTCGAGATCCAGGAATCCAACAAGAAGGCAATGGAATTAGACGGTATGGAGGCTTTAAAAAATCTTTTTTAAAAAGCCTAAGTTTTTTTGTGTGATTGTCCGATAATAAAAATAGATACCTGACAGGAAAGAGAACTTTTCGCGATTAGGGGCGCGGTTCACAATCAGTCACATGGAGGTGTAGAAATGGCTTCAATAAACAGCATTAACAGTGCAATTTCACAGACAGCAGGTTACGGTTCCAATACCCCTGAACCGTCTCAGAGCAATGTTTCCATTACTCCTGCTGAAGGAACGGATTCCGTAAAGAAAATAGTGCATGAAGCGCCTGAATCAAATGATGATCAGAATCAGGATCAGCAGTCAAAGATGAGCAGCTCCAATAACATGGAGAACATACAGGAAGCTCTCGGAAACAGCAAGACTGCCAGCGATGAGATCAGGAAAGCGGTTGAAGAGATCAATAAGAAGATGATCTCCCATTCTGAGGCAATATTCGGAATTCACGACAAAACAAACAGAGTAACTATAAAGATAGTTGATAAGGATACCAAGGAAGTTATAAAGGAGCTCCCTCCTGAAAAGACTCTTGACATGCTGGCCCGTGTATGGGAGATGGCAGGTATCCTGGTTGACGAGAAGCGTTGACGCGGAAAAGAGGTAGCGTATGGGTACAGATCGTATAAGAATGACCGGACTGGTTTCCGGACTCGATACAGAGACCATAGTACAGGCTCTTGTTTCCGCAGCCAGCTATAAGACCACCAAGTTAAAGAATACACAGACCAAGCTTGGCTGGAAGCAGGAAATATGGAAGAGCATGAACTCTGAGGTTTATTCTCTCTATACCGGCAAGCTTGATAACCTCCGTTACGAGGGAAATTACAATGCGAAGAAGGCAACGGTGGATGATGATATCGCCACCATAACCGCTGATAATAACGCGGTTCTCGGATCCCAGACCCTGGAAGTACACCAGATGGCCACATCCGGATATCTGACGGGCGGCAAGGTTACCATAGGCACCGGCACGGAGCTGGCGAAGGCCTCGACGCAGTTGGGAACTCTTCTCGACAGTGAGCTTTCATCCTCTATTGCAGCTAACGGGGTTTCGATAAAAGTTACAGTAGGAAATACTGATAAAGAGGTCAAGCTGAATGCGGATATGACTATGGATCAGATCGCTGCAGAATTTTCCAAAGCCGGTCTTTCCGCGAACTATGATGAAAAAACCGGGCGTATGTTCCTGGCATCTACCACCTCCGGTGCTGATTCCAATTTCGAGATCAACTTCAGTAGCAACGGACCGGATGCACAGACCGTATTAAAGAAGCTTGGACTTGCCTATTCCATTGATGCGACTACCGGCCAATACGGTAAACTCGATGGTGTGGAGAATTCACCTGTAAAGATCAAGGGACAGAATGCAAAGATCGTCCTTAACGGAGCAGAATTCGAATCCGCTTCCAATACCTTTAACATAAACGGACTGAACATTACAGCAAAGGGAGTATCTGAAAAGGATCCTACGGATCCCAATAAATACAGGCAGTCAACCATCACCACCAGCGTGGATGTGGACACCATATACAATTCCATAAAGGACTTCTTCAAGACTTATAATGAGCTCATCAAGAAGATGGATACTTATTATAACGCGAAGGCCAATAAGGACTACGATGTGCTTTCCGAGGATGAGAAGGAAGCGATGTCCGATGATGAGGTTGAGAAGTGGGAGAATACGATTAAGGATTCCCTCCTCCGCAAGGATGATAACCTGAACACACTCATCAATCTCTTTAAGGACGGGCTTTCAAAGACCATCAAGTTAAAGGATGCATCCGGTAATGAAAAGGCATACAGCCTGGCGTCCTTCGGAATAAATACTCTCGGATACTTTGAAGCCGGCGAGAATGAGCACGGCATGTATCATATAGACGGAGATCCCGATGATGAGGCCTCAAAGAGTAAGGACGATTCCTTAAAGAAGATGATAGCCTCCAATCCCGAGGCAGTGAGCGGATTCTTCTCACAGCTCTTCAAGGGCGTATACAATTCATTGAATAAGGAAATGAGGTTCATCGAAGAGACCCGTTCCGCAATGAAGGTTTACGATGATAAGGTTCTTCAGAAGGAATATGACAGACTCACCAATGACATCAAGAAGCAGGAAGAGAAAGTCACCGAGATGGAAGACCACTATTACAGCCAGTTTACCGCAATGGAGAAAGCATTGTCGAAGATGAATTCCCAGAGCAGCTCATTTGCATCAATGCTCGGCCAGTAATACAAGGACAGTAATAAACCCAGGATAATACTTAAAACCAGGAGGACAAGGACATGTTATCAGCTAATGCATATGCCCAGTACAACAGGAATAAAATATTGACAGCTTCACCTGCGGAGCTGACCCTCATGTTATATGACGGGTGCATAAAGTTCATAAATATCGCCATCATGGGTGTGGACGAAAAGGATATAGCCAAGGCCAACACCAATATCAAGAAGGCTGAAAGGATAGTTCTGGAGCTTCAGTCAACTCTGAATGACAAATACGAAGTTGCCAAGGACTTCAATGCAGTTTACTCCTATGTAAAGAGGAGGCTGTTAGAAGCCAATCTTTCCAAGGATAAGGAGATCCTCGAAGAGTGCGCAGGCCATATGCGTACAATGAGGGATACCTGGAAAGAGGTTATGAAGGCCGCACATACAGAAGAGAGAATGGTAAGACAGGCATAAAGCATGAAGAATTCCTATGTGAAGATCCTGATCGAAAGTCTGAAGGACAAGAATGATGTTCTGGACGAGATCATAAAGGAAGATGCAGCCCAGGCAAAGATCCTGAAATCGGAGGAGCCCGATCTGGATGAACTCCAGGGCAGCCAGGAGAGAATAGGAGAACTGGCGGCAAAGCTTGATAAGCTGAATGAGGGATTTGAATCCGTTTACGACAGGATAAGGGGCGAGCTGCAGGATAATAAGGATCAGTATCGTGACGAGATACTGACCATGCAGGAGCTGATAACAGAGATAACCGGAAAGGCCGTAAAGATAGAGGCCGAACAGAACCGGAACAAAGCAGGCGCCGAAAGGGCGTTTAAGGGTAAAAGAGACAGCCTGAAGAACCAGCGGAATAAGGTACAGAAGATCAATCTGTATGCAAATCAGATGCACAACGTGGTTCCGAAAGGTCAGATGGATGCAGCGTTCCTTGACAAGAAGAAATAGAGAAAAACACCGGGAAGGGTCCGTTTATGACGGATCCTTCTTTTTTGTGATTTTATGAAAGTATGGTATACTATTATGATGTGATTCCGGGCGGCGTACGGTGCCCCGGCGAGGGGCTGCGAAGCAGCAGGAAGAATTTTTAATATAGAACAGATCGGAGAATACAAATAAAATGGCCAGAGCAAAGCAGACAGTTCAGGAACTTTTGTCCTTACGTTTTGTGAAAGAAATACTGGGGATTTACCTGTTCCTTATTTTTGTGATATATCCTCTCTACTACGAGGATGCATTCTTTAATATGGGAGATGCCAAATGGCACTTCTTCCGGACGGTAACATACTATATCGAGGGACCCCTCTTTAAGATCCCGACCTTTCTGGTACTGCTGCTGTTAGCATTTATTTGGTATCAGATCGATCTCATCCGTTCGAAGCAAATACTGGATTTCTGGAAAAAGAATGTGACGCTGACGGATAAATTCGTGCTCTTTTATCTCGTTGCCTGTCTCTTTTCCACCATCATTTCTCCCTATAAGGATTATATTATCTGGGGTTACAACGGCTGGTATATGGGAATGATCGCCCAGTTCGCTTTCTGTGCCCTGTATTTCTTTGTGTCCCGCTTCTGGCGCTGGGATGATATCATGATGGGTATTTACCTCGCAGCTTCAACCCTGGTAAATCTCCTGGGCGTGCTGAACCGCTTCCATGTTGATCCCTTAAATATGTACGATGGACTGGAAGAATTCTATGTGGCCCAGTTCCTGTCCACTCTGGGACAGGCTACCTGGTATTCCAGCTATGTAATGATATTCTTCCCGGTGGGTTTATTTATGTACTGGCAGGCTGAAAAGCTGTGGGTAAGGCGGGTTTCCCTTGTTTATTTAGTGATAGGCTTTATGACAGCCATAACCCAGGACTCTGACAGTGCTTTCTTTGCCCTGGCCGCCACCCTGCTTACGCTTTTCTGCTTCTCCTTCAGGGAGAATCGTTATATGAAGAGATTTCTTGAGATTCTGCTTATTATGCTGTTGTCCTGGAGAGTCATCGGCTTCCTGCAGATGATGTTCCCTGAACAGGCGGTACAGCTCGGAGACCTGATGATCTTCGGATCCCAGAATCCTTTCATGTGGGTTCCTGTTGCTATCCTTGCAGTGGTATACTTCCTTTTCTCGAAGGCGGATAAAGAGGGAAAGGTTAATATTGCTGAATTAACCGTTATAAGGACTGCAGTGCTTATACTGGCTGTCCTTCTGATTATCGCAGTGATTATCTATATTTATCTGAATACCAAAGGAATGCTTCCGGCGTCCATGAGCTCCACCAACTGGTATCTGGTATTTGACGAGTACTGGGGAAATAACAGAGGAAGCTCCTGGATGATCACTCTGGATTCCATAAGGCTCACGCTTTTGGATGATCCTTTAAGGTTTATCTTCGGTGCGGGACCGGATGGTTTCTACAATACGGTTTATAAATACCATACGGCGGAGCTGAACGCTAAGTGGGGAGAAAATACGGTGCTGACCTGCGCCCATAATGAATGGCTGACCCAGATCGTAAATATCGGTATCGTGGGCGGACTTGCCTATCTCGGGATCTTTGTCAGTGCCTTTGTAACATTTGCAAAGAAGTCTGTAAAGATGCCTGAGCTTATTGCTCCGGCCATGTGCATAGCGGCGTATTTCGCCCATAATTTCTTCTGCTATCAGCAGATCATCTGCACGCCGATAATTTTTATAATAATCGGTGCCGGCATAAGCATTGTACGTACAGGCGGCTTAAGGGCCATTTACGAGGCAGACTGATAAGGGAAGATTCCGGAAGGAGATATAAGGCATATGTATGATTATCTGATAGTCGGGACCGGGCTTTACGGCGGAGTATTTGCCACTGAAGCCGCAAAGAAGGGAAAAAAGTGTCTCGCGATCGACAGGAGAAGCCATATAGGAGGCAATGTTTATACCGAGGAAAGCCACGGTATAAACGTACATAAGTATGGCTGTCATATCTTCCATACCGACAGTGAAGAGGTTTGGAATTATGTAAACCAGTATGCGGAATTCAACAGATTCACCAATTCACCGGTGGCCAGATATAAGGACGAACTCTATAATCTCCCCTTTAACATGAATACATTCCATGCGCTGTGGGGAGTAACCACGCCGGATGAAGCCAGGGCCGTGATCGAGACCCAGACCAGGGAAGCGAAGGAAAAGATCGGGGACGAACCGAAAAATCTGGAGGAACAGGCACTTATCCTGGCCGGCCGGGATATCTACGAAAAGCTGATAAAGGGCTACACGGAAAAGCAGTGGGGAAGGAGAGCGACCGAGCTTCCTGCCTTTATCATAAAGAGGCTGCCCTTCCGCTTTATCTATGACAATAATTACTTTAATGACCGCTATCAGGGGATTCCGATCGGCGGCTATACTCCCATGATGGAGAAGCTTTTTAAGGATGCCGACGTCAGGCTTGATACGGACTTTTTTGCGGACAGGGAAAACCTTACAAAGGAAGCGTATAAGATCATTTTCACGGGCCTTATCGACGAGTTCTTTGATTACTGCTACGGGCCTTTGGAGTACAGGTCGTTAAGATTCGAAACTGAGGTTGTGGATACCGATAATTACCAGGGTTCAGCGGTAGTTAATTATACCGAATATGAGATACCCTATACCAGGATAATCGAGCACAAGCACTTCGAGGAATTCGGATCCGCGGAGAAGAAGTCCGAAAAGGGAAAGAGCATCATCACCAGGGAATATCCTGCAGAGTGGTCAAAGGGGGATGAGCCCTATTATCCCGTAAATAATGAGAAGAATAATGAGCTCTATGAAAAGTACAGGGCTCTCGCAGAGAAGTCGAACGTATTCTTCGGCGGCCGTCTCGGCAAATACAAATACTACGATATGGATGACGTTATAATGGATGCGCTGAAGGATACCAGGTCATTCTGAGCGAAGCGAAGAATCTTTGTATAATGCAAGGACTCCGGGTCACTACTCCGGAGTCCTTTTAGAATGGATTTATGTTTAATATGGTTGTTAACCTGATTAACAGTAGCTGGAGAAGAGCATTCCGCTGTACATACTGGTCACGTAGGGGTTCGGGAAGTTCTTTCCCGGGTTCTTGTACGCTACCACCACCTGATCCGCATATTTCATCGGATTAAGTGATATCTCGTTGCTCTTTCTGGTAAGGGCGTTGGTAAACTTCTGTATGGCGGAGAGGCTTTCCTTCGGATCGTCCTCTGATGCGGAGCTCATAAGGAGCTTTGAGTCCACCGCCAGGGTTCCGTCCTCCTGCAGTGCCAGTCCCACGGCATCCAATGCATTCGCATAGCTTCCTGCAAGGGTGGACATCTCATACATGAACTTGCCTGAGCGTCCGTAATTATTGGTATATTCCGCGGCCTTTCTGATGAAATCATTGTATGCGCCCGCGAGATTATTGATGTTCTCCGTCAGGGCGTCCAGGTCGGTCTTTAATCCGATATGAACGGAGCTGCCTTCCTCGGTGGTTCCCTTTAACAGAAGCTCAAAGGATTTGTCCACGGTGAAGTTATTGGAGAAAGCGGTGTGCTCCTTGCCGTTTATCGTAAAGGATGCGTTTGAAGGATAGTGGGATACGTTGTTGATCCCGAAATAATCAACGGCACCCTTTCTGCGGCTGGTATTCTCATCGCTTACCACGAAGTTCATACCGTTTGAACCGCGGACTCCGGTGGAAGTGCTCTCTATGCGGAGGGCGCTGGTGTCATCACCGGGTATCACGGAAGCACTGAGACCGATATTTGCGTGGCTTATGAGCCTTGCGATACGTCCTTCTATATCGGCGTTGGTATCGCCTGCTTCTATGCTGAACTGGAACTCGTAATCGGTATCGTTTACATTGATATCGAAGGAATAGTTTCCGGGCTCCAGGCTCATCTCATTATTGGGAAGGAAGGTACCTATATTCACCTGATTGGACGCCAGCTCGTCAACGCTGATATCAAAGGAAGGAGCGTCGTCAATGGTCTGGTCGGGGCCGATGTACTTGGCTTCCACCAGATCCTCATTGTTGGATGAAGCGATCTTCTTGTCCAGGATGCTGGATGAATAATCGGAACTTAAGGAGGAGATGGTATTTTTCAGCTCTCTTGCGTCTTCCTTTAAATTAACCGCAAATCTCTGAGACTCTCCGCTTTCGTCCATAAGAAAGAGAGGTGCATCCTCATTCTGTTTTACGATGGATTTGTAAACAGATTTCAGCTCGTCGCGCTTGTGAGAATCATAACGCGTAGACTTCGGCGCGTATGACGTCAGAACATTCGAATATATGTTAGATAATGTGAAAGCTGACATATCGGATCCCTCCTTTCTGCATTATTCCCTTCCGTGGGAACTGCGGTTCCTTCCGCAGTAGCGGAGCCATCTTCCTGCCCGGCTCCCCGGCATATCCTTAACAGAACATATATCAGCGGGTATAGTACCCTTATATATAAATCTACTAATACAAACTTAATTTAACATAAAAATGTCAAGAAAACAATAGTTTTCCTGACATTTTAATAGTTATAATATGCACTTTTTTAAATACAAGCCATTACATCTTTATGAACAGATCTCTGTACCACGCCAGGGCGTTGAGGTAAGCATCATACACCGTATCCATATCGATATCGTCCACGACCATGCGGCGGCAGACCTCGATAAAGTCGGCATTTTCGTAGAGACGTATAAATTCGATGACAGGAGCCAGCTCGCCCTTGCCGCTTATCAGAGCATCATTGATGTTCTTCGCTACATGGAGCATTTCCAGAGCTTCTTCCATGGGCTTGTCCAGCATGATATCGACACAGGAGAAAAGTCCTGTGAGGAAGAGCTCGGATGAGAAACCTGCTATGTCGAATACCGGCGCCAGATTCTCTGCGAACTTTGCTCTTACCATCGACATTCTGGTGATCTCGCTCGGCTTGTCTGCGCAGAGCTCCTTGGTGACAGCCGTATTTATCCAGCGCTTCAGCTCTTTCTGTCCGAGCATTGCAGCTGCGTGGCGGACCGAGGTGATCTCGGAATTGATGGCTATATGGTTAACGATCTCGAGAAGTGAGATCACGAGACCTGCGTCCCGTCCAATAACGTCTGCGGCGTCCGTAAGATCGAAGTCCGGAGCATTGACCACGTTCAGCAGCTCGATATAATTGATCTTTAAGGGATTGACCTCTTTTTCATTGCTGGTAACGGGCATTCTGAAGAATTCGCCCTCGTAGAGATCGTATTTACCGTCGGTGCTCAGCATATTGTACTCATCCTGGCTGTTCACGTTTACGGCAATGAGCTGCATATCGGGATAGAGCTTGTTGAAATAGATCTTTGCCTTTGCAATGACTATCCTCTTATGATCCAGAAGCACGTAATCGCATTCGTTGAGGATGGGGCGGTATGACTCGAAGAGGTCTACCGTAAGCTTCCTGATCGCGAATTTGAAGCCCTGTGCGCGGAGGAGCTTTATCCTCTTAACATAGTCATCCTCGGGAGTGATGGTGTTATCCATAAGGAGCACAACCCTGTCGCGGGGAACCTTGCACTGGGCAACTATATCGGCAAAGATATTGATATTATCCACAGGCACGAATACCTGTTTCTCATTACTGAGAACGGCGGCACCCATGCTGGCCACAACTTCCAGGCCGGATATCCTTCCTACGCCGTCATATTTTGCAGCTACCGCCATATCCGGGTTCAGGAAAGGATTTTCCTTTTCGGAGAATACCGAATAGGCTTTAACAGTCATTTTTTCGTCAAACAAAGGCATAAGTGCAGCAAGCATACTATTCTCCCTTCGGGTATATATCATACTTCTGTGACTATTATACAATATTTTTGCATTCTGTGCATCAAATGTGATAAAAATATATAGAGAAATGAAAAGAAATAAGAAGATAATAGAAATTTACCTGGGACTTGCGGCTGCCGGCGTGGTTTTTTTAGCCATCAGCCGGATTCTCGGCTTTGCCTGTATCATAAGGCATTTGACGGGGTATTCCTGTCCGGGCTGCGGTATGACGAGGGCCTGGATCTTTTTTCTGTCAGGGTATGTGAGGGAGGCATTTATGTTTCATCCCTTATTTCCCCTGGGCATTTTTCTGATACTTATACCGGTTCTGGAAGAGAAACTCCCGAAAAGAATTTTCAATGCGGTATATATTACCATTGCCCTTCTCTTTCTTGTTGTATATATTATAAGGATGGTTTCGGGATCACCGTTCCTTACGCATGATTATCATAATGGTCTGATATGGCGAAGTCTTCACGATGGTATAAACTGGATAATGCAGCAAAGATAGTACCTTCCCAGGCCAGGGGAGCGGATACCAGGGTTTTCCGCCTTACCGCTGTCCTGAAGGAAGAAGTCAATAAGGAAATACTGGAGCAGGCCCTCTCTGAGGTGGCTCCCGAATTTCCCATCTTTAACGTTGTGCTGAAAAGGGGGTTCTTCTGGTATTACCTGGAGGACAGCGACCTCATTCCGGAAGTAAAGGAAGAGGGGGAATTTCCCCTGGAGGCGCTCTACTATCCCGGTAAGCGTGCCCTTATGTACAGGGTTAATTACTACAGGAAGAGGATCAACCTGGAAGTTTTTCACGTGATCTCCGACGGTACCGGGGCTTTCATGTTCCTGCGGCATCTGGTGGCGAAATATCTGGAGATCCGGTATTCCCTGCCTCTGACCCGTTTTGATGACGATATTTCCTCAATGCAGGAAAACAGCGCGGATGCCTTTGATACCTTTTATGAAAAAAGCGCAGGGCTGGAACAGCTGAAGGATATGGGATCCAAAAGGGCCTGGCAGCTTAATGAGGAAAAGGATCCGAATCTCCGCTGTCATCTGATAGAGGGTGTGGTATCCGTCGGCAAATTCCTTGAAAAGGCAAAGGAATGCGGCACCACCGTGGGTATTTTCTCGGTGGCGGTGTATATCGAGGCCGCCATCAAAACGATGACCGTGAGACAGAAAAAGAGGCCGATAGTGGTGAGTGTTCCGGTCAATCTCCGGCAGTTTTACCAGTCCTTTACCGCCAGGAACTTTTTCAGTGTGATAAACATCACTTTCAATGCCACAGAGTATGACGGCACGATAAACAGCATAATCCCTAAAGTGAAATCTGCCTTTGAGGAACAGCTCTCAAAGGAAAAGATAAATGAGAACATGAATTCCTATGCCGCATTGGAGCATAACTTTGCGGTAAAGATGATCCCTCTTATCGTTAAGGATATCGGGATCTCGCTATTCAGCGCGCTGGCGGGCAGGGGCGTTACCTGCACCATGTCCAATCTCGGAAAGATAACTATGCCGGATGAGCTGAAAGAATATATAGATTATTTCAGTGCCTTTATGGCGGCCCCCTCGGAGCAGGTATGCGTCTCCACCTTCGGGGACAGGATGGTTTTCGGGGAGGTCAGTCCCTATGTGACCCACGGAGTGATGATGAATTTCTTCAGGCTGCTCACCGGTATGGGTATAGATGTGGAAATATCCAGCAACGACTATGACGAACAGGAGGAAAAGGGTGCAGTACTGTCCTAAATGCAGGGTAAATATACACGGAAAAAAGAAGGCCTGCCCCTTATGCCAGAAAAAGCTGGAGTATAAGGATTTTGACGACAGCAGTTTTCCCGTTTTTCCCGAGAGAAAGATATCCAGCGTGACATTCATGAAGATACTGACCTTTATCCTGGCTGCATTCTGCATATTGACCTGGATGGTGAGCTTCATGGTGCCGGAGGCGGATGCGGTCATCCGGATCTGCCAGATAGTAGCCTTCTTTATCTGGGTGGATGTTTTTATTGTAAATTATCTGAGGTTTAACCTTATAAAGACCATTACAATAGAGACCTTGATCGTGATGACAGCCGTACTTATCGCGGATATTCTGACAGGCTGGCACAGATGGTCGGTGACCTGGGTTGTGCCCTCCATATTATTTGCCCTTATGATAGCGACTCTTATAATATCGAAGGCTGCGCGTCTCCATGCCGATGAGTTTATTTCCTATCTTATGCTGGATTCTGCGGTGGCACTGATACAGCTTATCTTTATCAGGCTCGGGCTCAACTGGTTTCCCTATCCTGCCATCATTTCCGTAACCCTTTATCTGCTGCTGGATGCGGGCGTGGTGATCTTCGGATTCGGAGACCTGATGACTGCCATAGCCAGGAGACTCAATCTATGATCAGACTGCCTAAGGCGGGATATAGTGTACCGCTCCTTAAAATGCGGCCGCGCTTCAACAGATGGTACAGGGTAAGCGATCCCGGAGGCATAACCGGTGACGGCTGCCCCTGGCACTTCTATCTGTCAAAGGGACATCAGAGGAACTTAATCATCTTCCTTGCCGGAGGAGGAGTGGCCTGGGATGCCTTTACTGCATCTCATCCCACGGGAGCCGCCGGCGTTTTGAGAGGAGATCCGGGATTCTACTGGGCCAATCTTCGTCCCCTCACGGAATTTATGAATATCAATCAGGGCATAACCGAGAACATGAATCCGGGAAATTATTTTTACGACTGGAATATGGCGGTTATCACCTATTCCACCGGAGATTTCCATCTCGGGGACAGCGATTACTATTACGACAGGAATGATCCGGAGAGGGTAATGCACTTCAGGGGCTACAGGAATTTTTCCATCGCCCTGGAGGAGATAAAGAAAAGATTTCCGGAGCCCGTAAACCTTCTGATAGCAGGTGATTCCGCCGGTGCATTCGGTACGGCGGCCCTGGCGGGAGAGATACTTAAGCGCTACGATCCGGAACGGCAGAATGTGACGGTATGCTCTGACAGTGCCCTTCTTCCCTGGGACAAATGGAAGAAGATAATGCGGAAGAGATGGAATACCAAACCCGGAATATATGAAAAGGTGGTAAGCGACAACCCGGTAACGGACTGGTACAGAGCCCTCCATTCGGAGTACGGGGATAAGATAAGATATCTTTTTGCCTGCTCCTGCCGGGATGAGGTGCTGCAGGCCTACTGGAACGCCACGAAGGGAAATGATTACGGTACTGATGATGAAATGCGCCTTGCATTCAGGGATGCCCTGAAAAATATGGTCTTTGACCTGAGCGGCATCACCGGAAAATTTTGTTTCTTCCTTAATGAGTATCCGGTTCATACCGTTATCAGGAACCCCCTTTTCCATACGGGCAGGGTAGACGGCGTTAGCATGCATGAATGGCTGAAGGATATGGTGAACGGCGAGCTTTACAGCGTCGGTATGGGACTCATTTCTAAATAATGATCAGATAAATATGATAAAAACGGGGTTTACAAAACAGAGATCAGTTGTTATAATCTCTCTGATTTGGACGGATCACAACGGGGCGATTCATTGCAATTGCCCCGTTGTTGTTAAATTGATGATCGTGTCCGGAGTATAGAAGAAGGAGGAAAGATTTATGAAAAAGTTACTTAGTGTTTTACTTACCGTAGTTATGGCGGCTTCAATGCTTGCAGGCTGCGGCGGATCTGCTTCCAAGGGATCGGATGATACCTTCAAGATCGGTGTCATAGGACCCCTTACCGGCGGCGCTGCTGCATACGGCCAGGCAGTACAGTATGCAGCTGAGATCGCAGTAGAGGAGATCAATGCTGCAGGCGGCATTAACGGCAAGCAGGTAGAGATAAAGTCCGAGGATGACGAGCTTGATGCACAGAAGTCTGTAAATGCTTACAATTCCCTCAAGGACTGGGGCATGGATGTACTTATCGGTTCAGTTACCAGCGCATGCTCCATCGCAGTTTCCGAAGAGTCAAAGAATGACAATATGTTCCAGATCACACCTTCAGGATCTGCTGTTGACTGTGTGAAGTATGACAACGTATTCCGTGTATGCTTCTCAGATCCCGCACAGGG
>JAIKXV010000048.1 GCA_024683935.1 Lachnospiraceae bacterium
CATGGGGAGATTATCTGACTCTCATGTTTGAAAGGATCCCGGAAGCAAAACCGGCGGTTCTGACATTCCATAAGGGCAGTCAGAGGTCATACGTGTTCCTGATCCATGAGAAGAACTATGTGAAATACAGGAAGATTATAAACGGCTTTAAGAGAAGCTGGGATCGGATCTTTACAGAAGACTACACCAATAAAGGCGATACCGCAGGAGAAACCCATGGTGGGATAACACTGGAAAGGTCGGATGGAGTAATCATGACATTAAGCAGGAGAGCCGACGGCCAGCTGGAAGTAAAGCTTAGCAATGATCCAAATACATCTGTGGTTTTAACAGCAGATGTGATGTGCAGATTATTGGGGATCGGATAAGGAGGACAACACAATGCTTGAAATCGGAACAAAGGCACCGGAATTCACCCTGCCTGATCAGAATGGAGAAAATCATTCCCTGAAGGATTACAGGGGAAAGAAAGTGATCCTGTATTTCTATCCGAAGGACAATACTTCAGGATGTACAAAACAGGCCTGCGGTTTTGGAGACAGATATCCGCAGATCCGGGAAAAGGGAGCAGTAGTCCTTGGGGTCAGCAAGGATTCCGTTGCATCCCATAAAAAGTTTGAAGAGAAGTACGGTCTGCCTTTTACCCTTCTATCAGACACAGAGCTGGAAGTCATTAAGGCTTATGATGTATGGAAAGAGAAAAAGAACTATGGCAAAGTTTCCATGGGTGTTGTTAGGACTACATATCTTATAGACGAGAAAGGCATTATCGTAAAGGCAATGGATAAGGTGAAGGCTGCAGATAACCCGCAGGAAATGTTGGAGATGCTGTGAGGTCAGGGCTATGATTTATATCGGATGCCATCTGTCCGTGACTGACGGATATGAAGCAATGGGAAAGAGAATAAAGGATTTCGGTGGCAATACCTTTGCCTGGTTCACAAGGAACCCCAGAGGTGGCAAATCAAAGCCCATTATCAGAGAGGATGTAAATGCGCTTATAGGGTATTCTTCTGAAAACGGCTTTGGGCCTTTAGTTGCCCATGGCAGTTATACAATGAATCTTTGCTCAGTTAATGAAGAGACCCGGAGAAATGGTCTTGACATGTTGAAAAAGGATTTGGAGATCATGGAGATGCTTCCGTGCAATTACTATAATTTCCATCCCGGATCCCATACGGGACAGGGAACTGAAACCGGCATGGAACAGATTTCAAGCGCCTTGAATGAAGCCATGAAATCAGACATGAAGACAACAGTCCTTCTTGAAAGCATGGCAGGAAAGGGATCAGAAGTAGGCAGAACCTTTGAGGAGCTTAATGAAATAATTGACAGAATTGAATGCCGGGATAATATCGGAGTCTGCCTTGATACCTGTCATATCTGGGATGCGGGATACGACATAGTGGAGGATCTTGATGGTGTGCTGCATCAGTTTGATGAAGTTATAGGTCTTTCGAGATTAAAGGCTGTTCACTTCAATGACAGCAAAAATGACAGGGGATCCCATAAAGACAGACATGAAAAGCTTGGGCAGGGATTTATCGGAATGGAAGCAATGAAGCGGATAGCGATGCATCCGGCTCTTCAGGGACTGCCTTTCATTCTTGAAACTCCAAATGAGGATGAGGGATATATTGAAGAGATCCATACGGTTTTGGAATGGTTTCAATAGGATTTTTCAGACAGTCGGTTAACTTTTGGACCGACGGTCCAAAAGTTCTAAAAGCGATTTTGAAGTCGATATAAAAGGGAGGATCCGGTTTAAGCTGCCGGATATTACGGGATTATGGATCAGTGTGATACATGTGCCTATATGTCATACGATGAAGAGCAGGAAGAATATTACTGCAGCGTAGATATGGACGAGGATGACTATTACAGGATGATATCAGGGGAACGGAAACGCTCCTGCCCTTATTACAGGGACGGGGACGAGTATAAGATCGTAAGGCATCAGATGTAAATGGACAGAATATTAGAGTACAGGGTTGAGGATTCTGATCCTGAAAAGACAGCGAATGGAATACTTGGAAAAGTATTGAAGCATTGTATGGGTTTAACTCCGCATGAGATCAGCCATGCCAAATTCATTCCGAACGGAATAACTGTGCTGAAGAAAGGAGATCCGGATGGAATGCCCGTTCCGGTAACCGTTAAAGACAGGGTTGAACCCGGAGATGTCGTAAGGGTTAGGTTTTCAGAAACAGGAGAAGACGCAGACAGCAAAGTGGCTGCTTCCAAAGGCGATATCTGGATACTTTATGAGGATGAGGACGTGGTTGTTCTTGATAAACCTGCCGGTGTTGTGTCCCATCCTTCCCACGGACATTACAGGGATTCCCTTGCAAATTATCTTGCCGGATACTATGAGAGCAAGAGTGTGACAGTTAAACTCAGGACAGTAGGACGTCTCGATAAAGACACAAGCGGCGTCATACTCTATGCCAAAAATGCACCGGCGGCTTCACGCCTGTTCCGCCAGAAAGAATCCGGACAGTTTAAGAAGACCTATCTTGCTGTAGTAGAAAACCCAGAGCAGAACATAGAAAAAGACGGATGGAACTTGATTGACCTTCCCATTGGTCCTGTACCGGGAACCCTGATGAAGCAGCAGATAATATCACCTCCTGCAGGCAGGAATGCTTTGACGAGATATATGTTCTGCGCACAGCGTGATGATAAGGCTTTGATATTGGCGGAGATAGAAACAGGCAGAACCCATCAGATCAGGGTTCATATGGCGTCTACAGGCCATCCGCTGACAGGAGACAAGCTTTACGGAGAGGAATCGGTAAATAACGATAAAGCCTGCAGGACCTTGCTCCATGCCTGGAAGGCAGAGTTCAGACAGCCCTTCAGCGGGGAAGAGATAAGGATCACGGCTCCGGTGCCGGAGGATATAAGAGATTACTATGGAGAGAACTTTTGGACCGACGGTCCAAAAGTTGAAAGAAGATAAGGAGTATTGCCGGGGAATATGCAGTATTTCTGGAAGGAACAGGATGATATACCCACCGGAATGGGCTATCCTCTTTTTGGAGTCATTCATATTCTGAGCGTGGTCATCACGCTTCTTTTTGTGTTCTTCGGATTAAAAGTATTTTTGCAGCTTGGATCCGGAATAAGAAAAAGAGTGCTTAAGGCTATCCCTGTGATCATGCTATTTATGGAGATCTTTAAGGACTGTTTTCTGATCCGGGTTCACCGGTTCGGCTTGGGGTTCCTTCCGCTTCATATCTGCAGTATAGGGATCTTCATCTTTCTTGTGAGAGAATATGTCCCATCCCGACGGATAAAAGATTTCTGCGGGGATCTATCATATGTCCTGATAATGCCTGCATCTTTTGCAGCCCTGCTTTTTCCGGATTGGACAATATACTATCCGGTTTTGAATTTCATGAATCTGTACAGTTACTTATGGCATGGTCTTCTGATCCTGTATCCGCTGCTTCTAAGGGTGTCGGAAGAAATAAAGCCATCTATCAGGCAGATCTATCGTCCGGTTCTGTTTCTTTTGGTGATAACTCCCTTTATCTACTTCTTCGATAAAAGATTTGGATGCAATTACTTTTTTGTAAACACCCCTCCGGCAGGGACTCCGCTTCAATGGATAGCATCGGTATCAGGAATGCCGGGATACCTTGCAGGATATGCGGTTCTTGTAATAGCTGTATTTTGTATAGTATATTTTATGGATGGGATTGCGGCTGGTTTATTGAACAGAAGAAACTGTAAAACACAGGATGTAGGAGAGAACCGGTAATGGTAAAGCAGATTGTTCGAGATATACTTTTTCTCGGTCAGAAATCAGAGGAAGCAACAGAAGAGGATAAGCAGGTTATAACCGACCTTCATGATACCCTTGCAGCCCACAGGGAGGGCTGTGTGGGGATGGCGGCAAACATGATAGGTTACAAGAAGAGGGTCATCATTGTTTCCACCGGGATTATGGATATCGTTATGGTAAATCCTGTGATCATACAGAAATCCCAGCCGTTTGACACTGAAGAGGGCTGCCTTTCTCTTGAAGGAACAAGAAAGACAAAACGGTTTAGGAAGATAAAAGTGAAGTTCCTGGATGAATCTTTCAAACAACAGATACAGCCATTTGAAGGATGGACGGCGCAGATCATTCAGCACGAATGTGATCATCTGGAGGGGATCATCATTTGATATCAACTGAGGTTATTGAAAGATCATGTCAGCAGATAAAGTAAGAGAATACCTTGAAGAAAGAAATATGGCAGACCGTATCACAGTTCATACGGAAACGATAGATACTGTGGAGCATGCAGCACAGCAGATAGGATGCAGTGAGGCTGAAATCGCAAAGACCCTGTCCTTTATCGTGGATGAAAAGCCGGTTATAGTTGTCATGGCCGGGGACGGAAGGGTAAACAGTTCCAAGTTCAAGGGACAGTTCCATACGAAGCCGAGCATGATCCCCAGAGAGAAGGTAGAGGAACTCACCGGATTTGTTCCGGGAGGTGTTTGCCCGTTTGGAGTTCCTGAAGGAATTCCGATATGGCTTGATGTATCCATGAAAAGGTTTGAATATGTCTATCCTGCCGGGGGAGATATATACACATCCGTAAAAATGACCCCTGAGGAACTTGAGCAGGTAACAGAAGCTGCAGGCTGGTGTGATGTCTG
>JAIKXV010000056.1 GCA_024683935.1 Lachnospiraceae bacterium
CCGTGCCGACGGCGGCTGCGCTTAGGCAGCTGCTAACGCGTAATTATCGTCTGCGTTTAAATTTAAGTTTGGGTTTTTACGTGAACCTCCCACGGATAGCTTCTCCAGCTGCAGGAATCCTGTCGAAACCAGTACTACCCCAAGTTTTCAAAGTGCAAAGCGTGAAAAGAATCTTCGGGCTTACGCCCTCAGGATGACAGATCACCTTTCTCTATTATAGATCCAGGCTTATCACTTTGCAATTAACCGGCAGTTAAATTTTAAGCGAAGCCTTGAAATCCCTTTCCGCCTCCCTCTTTGCATCCTTCTTTGCGATGGAGTCCCTCTTGTCATAGAGCTTCTTACCCTTGGCAAGACCGATATTGACCTTGACCCTGCCCTCCTTAAAGTAAACCTCCAGGGGAACCAGGGTATAGCCCTTTTCCTTCAGCTTCTGGTCGAATTTCAGGATCTCCTTTTTATGTGCGAGAAGACGTCTGGTTCTCAGGGGATCCTTATTAAAGATATTTCCCTTTTCATAGGGAGGCACGTTCATGCCTTCAACAAACATCTCCCCATGACGGACAAAGACATAGGCTTCCTTTATGCTGCAGTGGCCGGCTCTTATGGATTTTACCTCGGTGCCGAAAAGCTCGATGCCGGTTTCCAGCTGTTCTTCCACGAAATAATCGTGAAAAGCCTTTTTATTATTTGCTATGAGCTTTTTTCCCTCGTTTTTTTTCGACGGCATTTTTCCTAACCCTCTTTATCTCCTTCTTGGTATCCTTCTTTTTAGCTTCCTTTTTCTTTGTTTCCTTCTTCTTTACTTCTTTTTTCGCTGGTTCCTTCCCCGTATCTTCGTCTTCAAGAATGATCCCGAAATCAATGGTTCTCAAATCTTTATCGGCAGCAAGCACCTTTACCTTAACGGAGTCCCCCATCCGGAATGTGCGTCCGCCGTTCGTTCCCCTGGCCTCCATCATTATCTCATTGAAAACATAAAAGTCATCGGGGATATCCGACAGGCGGATCATGCCTTCAACCGTATCGGGGAGTTCCACATAAATACCGTGGGCCGTGACCCCTGATATTATGCCCTCGTACTCGTCTCCGATGTGGTCCAGCATATATTCAACTTTTTTCAACTTTGTTACTTCACGTTCTGCTTCGTCCGCCCTTCTCTCCCGCTCGCTTGACTGCCGTGCCACGTTTTTCAGGATGGCATCATAGTGGGAGATCCTTACACCGTTCATTCTGCCCCGCAGCATATCCTTTATTATCCTGTGGATCTGAAGATCGGGGTAGCGCCTTATGGGTGAGGTAAAGTGGCAGTAATACTTATCCGCGAGTCCGAAGTGGCCAATGGCCTCGGTAGTATATTTAGCCTGTCTCATGGAACGGAGGGTCATCCTTGATATAAGGGCCTCCTCCGGGGTTCCCCCTATGTTTTTAAGGAGCTTCTGTATTTCCTTCGGGTGTATACCCTCCCGGCTGATCTTCAGCGAAAAACCGAGATTCACCACATAGTCCCGCAAAGCCTTTATCTTTTCCGGATCAGGCTCCTCATGGGTCCTGTACACAAAGGGCAGTTCCTGGAAACAGCAGTATTCCGCGACGGTTTCATTGGCTTCCAGCATAAAGCTCTCTATGATCTTTGTCGCCACATTTGAAAGCCTGGGCTCCAGCCCGGTCACATGTCCCTTTTCATCCAGGATGATCTTTGTTTCCGGGAAGTCAAAGTCTATGGCGCCTCTCTTTTCCCTTGTTTTAATAAGGATACCGGAGAGCTTCTCCATTTCCTTAAACATGGGGAGCAGATCCCTGCACTCTTCCTTCAGTTCTTCGGCAGCATCACCGCTTAGGAGATCCTTTACCTCATTATAGGACATTCTTCTGTCGGAATGAATGACGGATTCGCATATTTCCGATCCTATAAGCTTACCCTTTGGGTCTATCTTCATAAGGCAGGACAGGGTAAGCCGGTCCTCCTTTTCATTCAGCGAGCAGCAGCCGTTCGAAAGCGCCGTCGGAAGCATCGGGATCACCCGGTCTGCAAGATAGACGCTGGTACCTCTTTCAAGCGCTTCCCGGTCCAGTGCGGAATTCTCCTGCACATAATTTGACACGTCGGCAATATGTACTCCGAGATCGTAATTCCCATCATCATCCCTTGACAGGCTGACGGCGTCATCCAGATCCTTTGCGTCCTCTCCGTCTATCGTCACCGTGAGGATATCACGTAGATCCTTTCGTCCCGCCATGTCGGCTTCCGAAACCGGCTTTGCCACGTTCTCAGCCTGCTTTAATACTCCGCTGTCAAATTCCTGCGGCAGTCCGTGGCTCTTTATCACGGATTCGATGTCCACTCCGGGATCATCCTTCATGCCGATAAGCTCTGTGATCCTGCCCTCGCTTTTATGAAATCTGTCCCCGTACTTTAATATTCGGACAACAACCTTCATGCCGTCAACGGCGTCCATGGAGTCTTCCTTCAGGATAAAGATATCATCGCTTATCTTCGGATCATCCGGGATCACGAAACCATAGGTTCCCTTTTTCCCGGCAGACTCATAGATTCCGACTATATCGGTCACAGCCCGGGATATTATGTTAACAATTATTCCCTCAGGCCTGTGCCTTTCCCTGGTGATCTGTACCTCGACAGTATCCCCGTTCATTGCCCCCAGAGCGTCGTCCCTTCTGATGAAAATATCCTTGTCCCGGTTCTCGACTATGACAAAGCCGAATCCGCCGGAATGGGATTCAAAGGTTCCGATTATCTTCGGAGCAGCGAGCTTTAATAAGCCGCGGCGGCTTACCAGGATCTCCCCCTCATTTATCAGGGTATCGATAACTGTCCTGAATTCCTTTTTCTCGTTCTTCGGGACCAGCATCAGCTCTGCCATTTCCTTTATCCTCATCGGAACGTAGAGATCGCTCTCCATGAATTCGAGGATCATGGCTTTTCTGTTTTCTAAGATGTTACTTTTTTCCATATATTAATGATTCGGACGCCAAAAGTCACATTTTGATTAAATACGGATTCTTCGCTATCGCTCAGAATGACAAAGAGCTGTCATTAAAAAACCCCGCCGGATACATCAGGCGGGGTAAGGTGTCAGATATTTATCAGCTCTGTTCTCAGAAGAATTTCATATTAAGTACTACCGATAATACGAAAAAGAGAACTGCCAAAACTCTTGTTATTTTAATCATCATTCCTTCCATGGAATGACCCTTATTCTTTCCCCAATATGTATCCGCTGCACCCTGTATGGCGCCAAGTCCTGCACTCTTTCCTTCCTGCATAAGCACTATAGCAGTAAGACCCACACAAACCAGCATAAATATTATTGAAACAAAAACTCTCATTGTCAGACTCCTGAAAAGATATTCGCCCTCAAAGGGCACATTGTCAACAAACTATGACATACTACCATAGTTAATGGAAAAACGCAAGCAACAATTATTCTGCGGAAATAAATAACAACTGATACTCTATCAACCGGATATGCGTTTTACGCTCACGATAACATATGCACAGAGCCACACAAACTTCTTGTAGGCTGCTTTACGAGCTTTGGAAACACCCGTTACTATATGTTCAGATATCTGCTTTCCGTGTATAATGGCGGATGCACACAGTCTTACAAATGCTCTGTACAGGTCGTATTCATTACGCCTGCTCCAGTAGCTGTCTATACCGCCAAATCCGAAGCTGCCGTATCCTGCTGCAGCGTAGGCCGGAACCTCTACTGTGGATATACCGATAAAGCCCAGACCGGTTATCAGGATCGAGAACCAGAACCAGATAACAGGTAAAGCATCCCCTGTTTTAGGAGCTCTGCTCTTACGCTTTACAATTTTCTTTTTAACAACTACGGTCTTTGTACCGGAAGCATTTTTCTTAGTCTTGTTATTTGAAACTATAACCTTCGTCTTTGCGGTATTTTTAGCTGCCTTTTTGTAATAATATGAAACATCGCGGTGCTTCTTCTTTGCCTTGACAGAACCCTTCTTGATCTGCATCGTGAGAGTTCCCCATTTCACTTCGGAGCCGGTGGAGCTGTTCACGATCATGTAGTAGCTGGTATATGTACCGATCTCCTTAAAGGAAAGAGGCTGATCGCTCCAGTTCTTTCCGTCGGAGCTGTACAGAACCTTTTCATCAGCCTTCAGCTTCCTGCTGTAAACCAGGCTGTGGAGGCCGCCGTCATACTTAGCTGCCCGTAAGGTATAGTTCTTCTGGGCAACCCCATCCGTTCCGGGATCATAGAGGGTACCCACGTAGAAATTCTGACTCTCATTTGTTACTACATTTCCTAAGGAATCCAGAACCGCTGTGGCGGTTCCTACAGCAACGTGCATCCTTCTCTCTGTGATAGCATCCGTTATCGTAAGGCCGCTGCCCTTGGAATCCACTGAAGTTGCCGGTATGGTTACGCTGAAGGTTCCGGTGCTGCCGGGTTCAACGATATCCGACTTTGCAGTGTCAAAGCTGTATTTCTCGGTACCGCTCTGTATCTCCCTGGTAGAGGGGTCATACATGGGTACGCTTTCATATGAATAAAGAGCTACCCTTAAATCATCAAGCCTTATCTGGCTGGTGCCGGCCGTGATCTTAAAGGAAGCTGAAATATTATAGGCATCATCTATATTAACGGAGGTAAGCTGGGTCACTGACTCGACGGCTGTTTCCAGTGAAGCTTCATCACTGTCCTCAGTTTCCGCATCCGGAATTTCCGAAGCGATCTCGTCGGGAGATACGGTTTCTCTTACTTCCCCGTCTTCACCTTCATCTGAGTTTCCGGAAACGGAAGTCTTCTCATCCTCATCTTCCTCTTCTTCAGGAACTGTGGTGTCACCCTCGGTCACTTCCACGATTTCTTCCTGAGCGGCGGCTGTCCCTGTCCCGTTGCCGGACACTTCTTCTCCGACTGCTTCGTCTTCTCCGTCTTCTTCGCCTTCTTCGTTTTCGATTACTATCTCATCACCTTCGGAAGCAGTTTCCTCCGTTACGGAAGTACCTGCGCCAGAGGAACCTGTCCTGACCTCAGAAACGGGGATTTCTTCGGCTGCGGGTGCGTCTTCATCCTCACCCTCGCTGATCTCCTCCACATAAACGTCGTCTTCCGGCTCTTCTTCTATCTGTTCCTCTTCAACGACTATCTCTTCGGCAAACACAAATAAGCTGATATTTGACAACACCAGCATCGCACTAATTATTGCCGCAAGGAGCCTTGCGTTCCTGCGCCTTTTTTTCATATTCCCACACCTTATCATGACGTTCTTCTTCCCCCGGTCAGTTTACCATTCAATCCAAAGCATACTCATCCGTCCTGACAGCACAGACTATAAATCTGTCCTCATCGGCGGCAGTACAGGTGGAAAGGGTAATGAAGTAATCCGAAATGTCCAGATCGTCTTCAGGAACATAGTCTTCGGGACTGCAGGCCTCCATCTCCTTCAGATACCTGTCCAGTCCTTTTCCTTCGCTGCCGTACACATCATAGACCATATGATCCGACGGCACCTCCTTAAACGCGAAGATAAGGTATCTGTACTTATGATCTGCCGTTATGATCTGAAAGTACCTGTGATCCCTGTAATAATCACTGTCTGTCCTGAAGTTCTTCAGGCTCCCGAACATGGAGCCGTCCTTCATATTGTGCCCGTATATAAGAGTATGTGGATCGGAAAGATCCGGTGATGAGCCTTCGTCGACAAAAATGGCTCCGCCTCTGGATTCATTTCCCGTATAGTCCGAAAACAGGTACTTGCCGTTATCCCCGGAAAACATCAGGGGATAGCTGATACTGCCGTCTTCAAACCAAATCCAGCCCACAGCTTCGGGGTACCTGCCGGATAGACTTTTTATATCTGCATCCGCCCGGTCCCACCATTCCGAATGTCCGGCAGATCCGCTGCTGACAGTGAGACATACGGAATCCGCTTCTGCAGCTTCATCCTGAGCTTCTTCACTGCCTGTCGTAAGGTAATCTTCCTCGGCTTCGGAATAGATTTCACGACTCTGTTCATACTCAGAGATAGCATAACTCAAACCAGATATTGCGGTCAAGACCAAAAGTACCCCAATCACTTGTGTTATTTTTCTATTTTCAAACATATCGTATGATTTTTTTCAAATCTGCCCGACGGCGGTCCCTCAGACCATAAAATTTCAGAATTATTTTTTGATCAGCAGGGATTCCCCGGTCATTTCCTTCGGCTTTTCGAGTCCCATGCACTCTATAAGGGTCGGAACGATATCGCAGAGCTTGCCGCCCTCTTTTAATGTATAAGCCTCATCATAATTCACAAGGATAAAGGGAACGGGGTTGGTTGTATGGGCGGTATAGGGCTCTCCGGTCTCGTAGTCCACGAGCTGCTCCGCATTACCGTGATCCGCACAGATAAACATAACGCCATCAACTTCCTTTATCGCATCAACTGCCTTTCCGACACAGGTATCCACGGTTTCAACCGCCTTGATGGCTGCTGATTCCACTCCGGTATGTCCCACCATGTCGGGATTTGCAAAGTTGATTATTATTACATCATATTTTCCGGACTTGATGGCTTCCACAAGCTTTTCGCATACTTCGGGAGCGCTCATCTGGGGCTTCAGGTCGTAGGTCGCCACATCCTTCGGGCTGTTGACCAGAACCCTGTCTTCGTCCTTATTGGGCTTCTCAACGCCTCCGTTAAAGAAGAAGGTAACATGGGCATATTTTTCGGTCTCCGCGATACGGCACTGTTTCATGCCGAGGGATGCCAGATATTCGCCGAAGGTATTGTTTATCTCCTGCTTCTTGAAGGCCACTTCCTTATTCTTGATAAGGGGATCGTAATCAGTAAAGCAGACATAGGTCACCTTCTTCCTGGGGCCCCTGTCAAATTTGTCAAATTCGTCATCACAGAAGCAGTGGGTGATCTCACGTGCCCTGTCAGGCCTGAAATTGTAGAATATGATCGAATCCCCATCCTGAATGGTGGCTACGGGCTGTCCGTTCTTCTTTACAACGAAGGGAACAACGAATTCGTCAGTCACGTCCTTGTCATATGAAGCCTGGATGCCGCCTGTTGCGGAATCAGCCTCGTCTCCGATGCCCTGTGTAAGGGCGATGTATGCTTTTTCCACCCTGTCGTAGTTATTATCCCTGTCCATGGCGTAGTATCTGCCGTGTACGCTGGCTACTTCTCCCACTCCGATCTCGGCCATCTTCTTTTCGAGGTTTTCCACATATTCCTTTCCCGAAGCGGGAGGCGTGTCACGGCCATCAAGGAAGCAGTGCACGTAAACCTTCTTTAAGCCCTCTCTCTTTGCGAGCTCTAAAAGTCCGTAAATATGGGTATCGTGGCTGTGAACTCCGCCGGGTGATACCAGACCGTAAAGATGCAGGGAAGAATCGTTCTTCTTTACATTTTCAACAGCCTTCAGAAGGGCCTCATTCTTAAAGAAGTCACCGTCCTCTATTTCCTTGGTGATACGGGTAAGCTCCTGATAGATGATCCTTCCGGCGCCCATATTCATGTGTCCGACCTCGGAATTTCCCATCTGTCCGTCAGGAAGTCCCACAGCCAGTCCGCTGGCATTTCCCTTTACAAAGGGACATTCCTTCATAAGCTTATCGAGAACCGGTGTCTTTCCTTCAAACACCGCATTGTGCTCGTGATTGTCATTAAGGCCGAAGCCGTCCATTATCAGCAGTACCGCAGGTTTCTTTCCCATAATATTCATCCTTTCTTATTCTCGTGATATTCCTTTTCGGTATTTACATTCCAAATATTCGTTTTATCCGTCTTTCCCGCCAGGATATTATCTACCGTGAGGAAGGACGTCATCATTGAATGGTCTATGTTGTTATACCTGTGCTGGCCGTTCCTGCCTACGCAGAAAAGGTTGTTAAATCCGTTCAGGTATGACACCACTTCATCTATTCTATCATAGCTGTCAAAATAGGCGGGATAGGCTTTCTTCACCCTCTCCACGTGGCTGTCCATCACGTCATCCGGCGAATCAATGAGCCCCATTTTTACCACTTCGGAAATGGCAAAGCGGGTAAACTGCTCATCCGACAGGCTCCAGAGCTTATCTCCCTCGTTTGCAAAATACTCCAGGCCTATCCAGAGGGTATTCTTCAGATCCTTTACGAGATAGGGCGACCAGTTGTTGTAGATCTGGAAACGCCCGAGCTTCACGCTCTTCTCATGGACATATACCCAGTTGTCCGGCACTATATTTGAAACAGTTCTGATCTTCGTCTCATTTTTCAGATTTATCTTCTTTACCAGTATACCGAGGGTCATATAATCTCTGTAAGGCAGACCGGATGCGATCTCGGCCACGCCCCTCGGAACGTCGTTCATGCCGGCAACGAGATCCTTTATCGGCATGGAAGAAATGAGGTAATCCGCATCTATGGTCTTTTCCTCTCCCTCGTGGATGTAGGTTACGTTTGTCACCAGCTTTTCTGCAGCATCCGTCTTTATTCCCGCTGCCCGGGCGTGCTTTATTATCTTTCCGCCCATCTTCTCGATATCTTCCGCAGTCACATCCCAGAGTTCACCGGGACCGAGCTTCGGATAGGAAAAGGATTCTATAAGGGAGGTCTCCACATGGCGGCTGCCGCTTCCGGGGAGCATCTTTGAAAATACGTCCTTAATGATCGCTACTATCGAAAGTCCCTTAACCCTCTGGGCTCCCCAGCTGGGATCTATGTCCCGGGGGTGCCTTCCCCAGAGATTCTCCGTATAATGCTCGAAGAACATGGAGTAGAGCTTCTTTCCGAAGCGGTTTATATAGAAGTCCTCAAGAGAGTTTTCCGGCCTCTTGTGTATCAGGGAAAACATATAGGAAAGCCCCACCTGGAAAGTGGTGATGAGCCCCATATTCATGAAGGTTTCGGGTTTCAGGCTTATCGGATAATCAAAGAACTTTGAATTAAAGAGGATCCTGGAAACACGGTTTCTGTTCAGCATGACCCGGTCTTCCTTTTCCGGATCAGGCCCGCCTGCTTTCAGGCTCTTTTTATTTCCGAGAATGATATCATCATAGGCAGGCGCCCCCTGCATGGGAAGCATCATCTCCCACCATCTGTTCACTCTTTCAACCTTTGAAAAGAAGCGGTGTCCGCCCATATCCATGCGGTTTCCGTTGTAATTAACGGTCCTGGAGATACCTCCCATGGCACCGCTTTCTTCGAGGACAGTCACGTCGTACTGTCCCTCTCCCCTTTTTAAGAGTTCGTATGCAGCTGTGAGCCCGGCGGGTCCCGCCCCGATTATCACGGCTTTCTTCATTTGAGCACCTTCTTAAAATACCTTGTATTGGCGGCGATATCGCCTTCAAATATGGATGAACCCATTACTATCACGTTTGCGCCGGCATCCATGACCCTCTTTATCGTGTCGCGGTTGATGCCTCCATCCACCTCTATATCCAGATCCGGTTTGATAAGATCCGCCCGGTTCCTGAGTTCACGAATCTTATCCGTGCACTCTTCCATGTACTTCTGGCCTCCGAAGCCCGGACGGACGGTCATTATAAGCACCATATCCACTCTTTTTATGATATTGTCGCTTAATTCCCTTACCGGCGTTTCGGGGCTGATGGCTATCCCGGCCCTTTTACCCGCGTCCCTTATCAGGCCTATCGTACGCTCGGGATCCTTTGCCGCTTCCAGATGGAAGGTGATCCCGTCGGCGCCGCAGTCGGAAAAAGTCCTGATATAGCGCTCAGGATTGACTATCATCAGATGAACATCAAAAAACAGGCGGCTCTTTTTCCTTATGGACCTGATAACCGGCATACCGAAAGAAATACTGGGTACAAAGCTGCCGTCCATCACATCCACATGGAGATAATCCGCCCCTTCTTTTTCCACGCATTCAATTTCGCTTCCGAGAACGTTGAAATCCGCCGCCAGTATGGAAGGCGAAAGCTTATATTTCATCTGTTCTGATCATATCTCCTTATCTTTAATGACTCATTATAAAAAAGAACATAGGACTCATACCTTTCCCTTGGTATGGCCCCTTCCGAAAGCTTCTTTTTCACATTGCAGTCCGGCTCGCTGATATGTGAACAGCCGGAAAAGAAGCACATATCCCTGAACCTGTCTATCTCCGGGAACAGGCTGTCCAGCGCTTTCCCCTTCAGATCGGGGAGTTCCAGGGATGAAAATCCCGGAGTGTCTATGATAAAGGAATCATCCTCGATCTCAATAAGCTCTGTATGCCTGGTGGTCTGCTTTCCCCTGCCGATCTTCCGGCTTATGGAGCCGGTTTCCATTACCTCCCTGCCGGAGATCCGGTTTATCAGAGAGGATTTTCCGGCACCCGAAGGTCCTGCCACCGTGGTGAGCTTTCCCCTTAATAAGTCCTTTACTTCGTCTATTCCCGTATTGTCAACGGTACTGGTGAAAAGGAGCTCTATACCTGCATCCCTGTATATCTCCCTGAACCTGTCCGTCTCGTCCTCTGTCCCCAGGTCATCCTTATTAAAATCCAGTATCACCGGTATATTCCGGATCCGCATCTGGAGAAGGAAGCGGTCCAGGAGGTCAAGGGCCGGTTCGGGAGTATGTACCGCAAATATCACCAGGGCCTGGTCCACATTGGCAACCTGCGGCCTTATCAGCTCATTCTTTCTCGGAAGGATCTCTGTGACATTTCCTTCCACATCATCGGTTTCCGTGAGCTCGAACATGACTCTGTCTCCCACCAGGGGAGAGATCTTTTTCTTTCTGAAGATTCCCTTAGCCCTGCACTGATATGTGCGTCCGGTATCCCCGGATGTTATCAGTTCTCTTTCTTCCCTGTCGGGCCTCACATAGTAGAAGCCGGACATTGCCTTTATTATCTGTCCCCTGTATGCCATTACTCTGCCGTAAAGTTTACAACCTGGGTCACTGTCTGGGGCGTTTCCTTTGTTTCATTCACTATCTGGCCGTTATCCGCTTCATACTCCACATTCTGGTAGGATGAATAGGTTATGGCCATAACCCCTGAAGGAGCAGTCGATCCGGTGATCGTAACGGGAGCCGGAAATGCGGTCACCGCCTGGGAATAAAGCACGGAATTATCCACACTGGACGTAACCGTGATCTGCGCGGGCGTGCCTTCGGTATAGCCGTTCGGCGCTGCCACGTTAAAGGTTCCGCCATAGGTTCCGGGGCCCTTGCTGACCGTAAAGCTTACGCTGGTGGAATCACTCACTGTAACTCCGGCCTCGGGAGTCTGGGATATTACCACTCCTGCGGCTACAGTGGCGGAATTCTCTTCCAGCACTTCCCCGAAGGAAATATCGGTAGCTGCCAGGGCAGCCTTTGCCGCGATCTCTGTAAGGCCTACAAGGTTGGGCACCGTCTTATTTGCACTCTGGGCGCCGGTGCTGATAACCAGTACAATGGCGCTGCCCTCTTCCGCCTGCTCTCCTCCGGCGGGATTCTGGGAAATGACATTCCCCGCCGTTACGGAATCGCTCTCAGTCTCATTTTCCACAACCGTAAAGCCGTTGGTTTCAAGCTTCACTCTCGCTTCTGCCTTGGAAAGTCCGGTCACATCGGGAACTTCCACCCCGTTTTCTCCGGTGCTCACCGCCAGTATCACGGTTGAGCCCTGTTCCACTTCATCACCGGGATTTATGATGTTTCCGTCCTCATCGCTGACGGAAATGACACAGCCCTTTTCCACATCAGAGGAAGGCCTGTTCTCACTGGTCACAACGAGTCCCAGCGCCGTAAGCTTCGTCTTTGCATCCGCAAAAACTATGCCTCTCACATCCGCCATTGTGACCTTTTCTCCCGAAGATTCGTCATCCGTATAAAGCTCCGTTGAGGAATCTTCCCCGGGTACCGAGCTTAAAAGCCCGCTGTACTTCTTTACAAATACTATGATAATGACTACCAGTATGATCACGGCGATAACCGCCAGTGCGGTCATAATGGTCTGCATGCCGGGATCCATCTCTTCGTCATCATCATCGTCGTCATCATCTTCAGTGAAACGGCGTTTCCGGCTTCTCTCGGAAATCGTTTTCTCTGCTCTTTCCGATCTCACGCGTTCCCTGCGGCGCTCATCTTTTGTGCTGCGTCCGCTGCCGCCGCCGAAAAGCCCTGATTTTTTCTTCGCAGGCTTCGCCGTCTTCTTCTGTACCGTTCTTTCTTTTCTTACGGGTTTACGCTTTTCCTTCCTTACGGGTTCCCTTTCGTAATCGTCATCCTCGTAAGGATCCTCCTCCTCGTATTCCTCTTCCCTTTTCCTTTCCTTTCTGGAAATCGCGTATGCTTTCAGCATATCGTCGTTAAGGTCAACGGATCCGGTCTGTCTCTTGATATCCTCTGTCTCCTGATCCGTAACGAGCTTGGTCGCGCCGCCTGCGATGTCCTCGCTGCCGATGCGGCGTACGAAATTATCGTCGGGATTGGTGAGGGATTTCTTCAGGTCGGCTATCAGCTCTGTCATCGTGCTGTAGCGCCTGTCAGGATTTTTCTCCGTACATTTATATATGATCTGCTGGACGCTTAAGGGAATATCATCCACATAGTCCCTGGGATCCGGCATGGGTTCCTGTATCTGCTTTATAGCTATGGAAACCGTGGTCTCCCCGTCAAAGGGAACCCGTCCCGTAACCATTTCGAAGAGCACGATACCTAAGGAATAGATATCGCTCTTTTCATCCGAATAACCGCCCCTCGCCTGTTCGGGAGAGGTATAGTGGACGGAGCCCATGACATTCGAGGTTATCGTGTCGCTGGTTGCGGCCCTGGCTATGCCGAAATCTGTGACCTTTACCTTTCCTTCCTTAGAAATAATGATATTCTGGGGCTTAACGTCCCTGTGTATCACGTGGTTCAGATGGGCGGCTTCCAGTCCCATGGAAACCTGTATCGTGATGCTGACCGCTTCCTTTACGGAAAGGCGCAGCTTCTTTTCTATATAGTGCTTTAAGGTGATGCCTTCCACCAGCTCCATTACTATGTAATAGAGTCCGTCCTGCTGTCCGACATCATATACGTTCACGATATTGGGGTGGATAAGAGCTGCCGCGGACTGGGCCTCGGTACGGAATTTTGCCACAAAGTTCCTGTCCTCGGAGTACTCGCTCTTTAAGACTTTAACAGCAACAAAACGATCCAGCCGGTGATCCTTCGCCTTATAGACGTCGCTCATACCGCCTGCACCTATTTTACTTATTATCTCATAGCGCTCTCCTAAGAGCATTCCTTCTCTCAACATATCTTACGCTCCGGCCTCCGCAAAGGGTTCTATGACTATGACTCCGATATTATCCTTGCCTCCGTTGTCATTGGCCGCCTTTATAAGTGCATATACCATGCCTGCCACGTCGCTTTCCCCTGCCATAATCATGCGGATGTCCTGATCCTCCACCATATTTGACAATCCGTCCGTGCACATCAGTATCCTGTCTCCCTCTGTGAGATGCATATCAAAGAAATCGATCTTAAGATCGGGATCGGCTCCGATTGCGCGCGTTATTATATTCTTATCGGGATGTACTCTGGCCTCTTCCTTGTCTATCCTTCCGGCCATCACCATTTCCTCCACAAGGGAATGATCCCTGGTGATCTGGACTATATCGTCATTTACCAGATAGAGCCTGCTGTCCCCCACATTTGCCACATAGATATAGTCATCGGCAATGGTGGCGGCGACAATGGTCGTGCCCATGCCCTCATATTCCGGTTTCTTTCCGGCTTCCTTTATGAGCGCCACATTTGCCCGCTCTATGGCATTTCTTAAGATCTTGATAGGGGAATCCTGATCCGACTCCGATACGCAGTCAACCACATAACGGGTCGTAAAAGAAGAAGCATAATCGCCGGCGGCATGACCTCCCATGCCGTCTGCCACTATAAATAAATTGGGAAGATTTCCCACCGGATTCTCCGATGAGAAAACGAAATCCTGATTAATCTGTCGTTTTTTGCCCACGTCAGTTGCGGAAAAAGTCTTAAACATTTGAAACAGCCTCCAGGTGCTTCCGCCTTAGTTGTCCGCAGGCACCGTCTATGTCTCTGCCCATTTCTCTCCTAATAGTAACATTTATTCCGTTTTTTTCAAGTTCGGTTTTGAATGCGTTGACCCTTCCGTCAGCGCTGGGCTTTAATGAACGCTCTCTTACGGGGTTTACGGGAATAAGGTTCACGTGGCAGTTTATGTCCCGGATAAGCTCCGACAATTCCTTCGCATCCTCTTTTCCGTCATTCACGCCTCTTGTAAGGGCATATTCAAAGGTGATCCGGCGGCCGGTCTTTTCAAAATAATATTTCACAGCGGAAAGAAGCTCTTTTAAGGAATATTTCCTGGCTATCGGCATCAGTTCCCGTCTCTTCTCATCATTGGGTGCATGAAGGGAGATAGCAAGTGTTATTTGTTTCTTCTCATCCGCCAGACGCCTGATCTCAGGCACCAGTCCGCAGGTGCTGACCGTGATATGTCTTTCTCCTATGTTCAGCCCTTTTTCATCATTAATGATCTCGAGGAATTTAAGGAGATTATCATAATTATTAAGCGGTTCTCCGCTTCCCATCACAACGATATTCGATACCCTTTTCCCGGTTATCCTCTGTATGGAATAGACCTGATCCAGCATTTCCGAAGGGGTGAGGCTCCTCACGCAGCCGTCAAGGGTGGAGGCACAGAATACACAGCCCATGCTGCAGCCAACCTGGGATGAGATGCAGACACTGTCCCAGTCCCTGTATTCCATCCAGACCGACTCTATCACATTGCCGTCATTTAAGGCGAAAAGGAACTTTTTCGTACCATCCGCCGCCGAGGTCTGCACATCAACGGCCTTCAGGCTCGTATATTCCGCCTTTTCTTTTATAAGCGCTTTTAAGGACGCCGGGATATTATTCATCTCATCCGGACTTTCCGCCAGGGAGCGGTGCATCCAGGAAAATAGCTGCTCCGCCCGGTATTTCTTTTCACCGAGCTCCAGTATGAAATCGGTGAGTTCTGTTCTGTTTAAGGATTTAATGTCTGTCATATGCACGCAATTTTATGTAAACCGCATAGTAGAACCCGTCGCTGCCCTCTTCTCCGGGCAGGAAGAGTTTCTCATTTTCTTTTTTATACCCGAAGCTTTCCCTGATCCATATATCCTGCTCTGCGGTTTCTTCCCTGTCCACAGTACATACGGAAAATATCAGAACACCGCCCTTTTTCAGCATTTTATCTGCGTTTGTAAGGATCTGCCGCTGCAGGGCGCTTAAAGCCTCTATGTCCTCCGGCTGCACCCGGTACTTCAGATCGTTCTTCCTGCCCATGACCCCGAGCCCTGAGCAGGGAAGATCGGCAATGATAAGATCAAATCTTCCGAGGTCCTTCGGATCAATATCCGGATCCGTCCCGTCCTTAACAACGCTCCTTATTATATAAAGACCCAGTCTTTCCCTGTTTTCATCTATAAGGGCGCATTTCTTTCCTGATACATCCCGGGACTCCACCGTAAAATCCGGTATCTTAAGGTCATTGTCAACGGCGTACTTTATCAGTACCTCCGCCGCATGACAGCTTTTACCCCCGGGAGCCGCGCAGAGATCCAGGATATGGAATGATCTCTGCCCCCTGTCCCGGACTGTCTTTTCTATCTCATTGCCCACCGACATGGAGCTTAAGTCCTGCACGGAAAAAAGCCCCTTCTTAAATTCGTCCAGCGAGGTCATATCACCGTAATCGCTGATAATAAAGGCATTGTCCCTGCCATCGGCAGATTTTAATACAACGTGTTTTTTCTGTAGACTTTCCGATAATTCTTCTGGGCTGACCCTGGTTATATTTGGTCTTATGTAAACCGGCTGGCTTTTAAGGGAATTCTCCAAAACGGAGACTGCTCTCTCCTCACCGAATTCTTCCTTAAACTTTTCATAGATCCAGCGGGGACAGGAATACCTGATATCTGGTTCCGGGATAGATGAGATATCAAAGCCCTCCCGCTCGACACTTCGCAGTACACCGTTCACAAAACCTGAAAGAGCCCCCATGTGCTTACGCTTCGCGAGCTTCACTGCCTCATTGCAGACAGCATGTCCCGGTACTGAATCCATAAATAACAGTTGGTATATACCCATCCTCAGGATATTTCTGATAACCGGCTTGCATTTACTGCTCCTGATATTGGAAAAGCGGTCGATCACATAATCCAATGTGATCCGCCGCTCTACTGTTCCCTCAGATAGTTTCTTTATAAACGCCCTGTCCTTGTTGTCCGTAAAGCCCTTTTTCCCAAGAGCATCATTTATCAGAAGATTAAGCTTTTCTCCCGTATTTTCATACGCCAGGAGTATCTCCAGTACCGTATGCCGGAGAATAGTACCTTTATCAGTCACGCCTGCGGTTTCCTCCGAAAAGAAGTATCAGTCTCAAAAGCTGCAGAATGGACGCCGCTGCCGCCGCCACATAGGTGAGGGCTGCCGCAGAAAGCACCTTCTTCGTACACACCAGCTCATCAGCAGACAGAATGCCGTCATTTTCAAGCTGTGCCAGAGCCCTGCGGCTGGCATCGAATTCCACCGGAAGAGTCACCAGCTGAAAGAGCACTGCCAGGGAAAACATCCATATTCCTAAGGTTATAAAGGTCTGCCCCATGCTTCCCATGAATAAGCCGACGATAATGATCGGCATACCGAGCTTTGATCCGAAATTTGCAGCCGGCACCAGAGCCGCCCTTATGGAAAGGGGAATATATCCGTCCGCATGCTGCATTACATGGCCGCATTCGTGGGCTGCCACTCCTATCGCCGCAACCGAGCCCGATCCGTATACCGAATCGGAAAGATTCACGGTTTTGTGGGCGGGATTGTAATTGTCAGTAAGCTCTCCGGGGATATGCTGAACAGAAACATCTCCTATATTGTTTCTTCTCAGGATCTCCTGGGCAGCCATCGCTCCGGTGATGCCGCTACCGGAACATACCGATGAATATTTCCTGAAAGTTGAGTTTACATGTGCCGATGCTGCCATACTTAAAATAGCACCTATTATCACAAGTATGTATGTCCAGTTATAAGTCAGGGAATAAAGCCCCATTGGGTAGTACATGTTATTTTACTCCTTTCTGTTTCGATGAACTTTCAAAATTTTCCAAAAATTTACTATAAGATATCAATCGTTGTTCAAAATATCGCCTGTTTTTATCGAATTTCCGACCAAAAAATCGTGAGTTGACATCCGTTTTTTGCCTTCCAACTGCAATTCTTCAATAACTAATGAATTTTTACCACACTGTATAGTGAAATCTGATTTTGTAATATTTGTTATTTCACCGATTTTTTTGATATCAGATGTGATAACACCCTCTGTAACGTGTGCTTTCCATATTTTCAGGGTCTTTTTTCCCAAAAATGCATAGGCACTCGGCCAGGGGTTCATTGCCCTGATGATCCGCTCCAGTTCGAGGGCATCCCGGGAGAAATCCAAACGACCGCTATCCTTTTTCAGCATTCCTGCATAGGAGGATCTGCTGTCGTCCTGTTTAACCGCTGTCAGTTTTCCGTCTTTGATCAGAGGTATGGCTTCCACCGCAAGGGAAGCTCCGAGTTCCGACAGTTTATCAAAAAGACTGCCTCCGGTTTCATCCTCTGCTATGGGAATGCTCCTCTGCATAAGGATATCTCCGGTATCCAGTCCTTCGTCCATCTTCATTATCGTAACGCCCGTTTCCTTTTTGCCATCCAATATGGACTGCTGTATGGGCGCGGCTCCGCGGTATTCCGGTAGAAGGGATGCGTGAATATTAATGCAGCCGTATTCCGGTATCTCCAGTATCTCCTTTGAAAGGATCTGTCCGAAAGCCGCAACGACTATGAGCTCCGGCTTCTCTTCCTTTATTCTGGCGACAGCTGCTTCTTCCCTGATCTTTTCCGGCTGGAATACCTCAATGCCGTGGGCCAGGGCGCTTTGCTTTACCGGCGATGCTATCAGCTCCTTACTCCTGCCCTTTGCTCTGTCAGGCTGTGTAATAACGAGTGTTACATTTTCGCCGGCTTCTATAAGTTTTTCAAGGGCTGCGGAGGCAAAATCCGGAGTTCCCATAAAAACCATATTCATTCGTCCTTCTGTTCCTCTTTCTGTTCCGCCTTCTCTTCCATTTCTTCCACGTTGTGGAGTCCGTCCTCCACCTTGTCCACATAGAGTTTACCATCCAGATGATCCAGCTCGTGACAGATGGCTCTGGCCAGCAGCTCCGTACCTTCCAGCTCCTGCTGCTGCATTTCCTCATCATAGTAGACAACCTTTACATAGTTGGGTCTCGTCACCACTCCGTATTTACCGGGTACGGAAAGACAGCCTTCATTTCCCCTCTGCTCTCCGCTGGTCTCTATGATCTTCGGGTTGATGAGCACATGGGGATCATCCCCGGTATCTATTATCACTATTCTTTTCAGTATCCCGACCTGCGGTGCAGCAAGGCCGACCCCGTCCGCATCGTACAGGGTTTCAAACATATCGTCTATCAGTTCCTTAACCCGGGGTGTTACCTCTTTAACATCCCTGCAGGGCTTCTGGAGAATCTCATCTCCCATTTCCCTTATTTCTCTTAAAGCCATCTTTATTCCAATTCCTTCTTTATTTACTGGGGATCAAAATCGTATGACACAAAGGTATCATACCTGTTCCCTTTCCTTCTGTCCTGCTCCATTTTCTCCCTGATACCGGAGAGAGCTTCGTAATCCTGATCCTTAATATAGAGAACATAACGGAATATGTCCTTTATCCTGGAGATCAGATCCGGTGCGGGGCCTATTACGGATCCTGTATATTCACCGCCCCCGGAATGATAATATTCTTTAGCGGCCTCCGACAGGAGCTCCGCCTCATGATGCACCTTATCCTCCTCTTTCCCCTCTACCAGAACCTTCAGGAGATGAGATACCGGCGGATAGGACATGAGTTCCCGGAACATTATCTCTTTAGAATAAAACATATTATAATCCTGTTGGGCTGCGGCTTCAATACTGTAATGCTCCGGCGAATAGGTCTGTATCACCACTTCTCCGGGAGATACGCCCCTGCCGGCTCTTCCCGCCGCCTGGGTCAGGAGGTCAAAGGTCCGTTCCGCCGCCCTGAAATCCGATGCGTTAAGCGACAGATCCGCAAGTATCATCCCAACTAAGGTTACATCCGGAAAATCGTGTCCCTTCACTATCATCTGGGTGCCGATAAGGATATCAGCCTTATGATCCTTGAAACGGGACAGTATATCGTCATAGGCATCCTTCTTTTTCACGGTGTCGGCGTCCATCCTGAGTACTCCGGCCCCGGGGAAAAGCTTTGCCACCGCTTCCTCCACCTGTTCGGTTCCGGCCCTCATGCCTCCTATATATTTGGAGCCGCACTCAGGGCAGACGCTTACGGTCTTTTCCCGGTAACCGCAGTAATGACAGGTCATATACCCGTCCCTGTGGGCTGTCAGCGAAACGTCACAATGGGGGCATTTTATCACATGGCCGCATTTCCTGCAGCTGATAAAGCCGGAATATCCCCTCCTGTTTAAGAAGAGCATGATCTGCTCATTCTTATTCAGCCTGTCGGCCATAAGAGTCCTCAGCCTGTCAGAGAACATGGAGCGGTTTCCCTGCCGGAGCTCTTCTCTGAGATCCACCACCGTTACTTCCGGGAGAGTCCCTCCGGTGGGACGTTTATCCATAGTGAAAAGGCGGTATTCACCTCTTCTCGCCCGGTACTCCGCATCCACAGAAGGTGTGGCAGAGCCGAGGATCAGCGAAGCTCCCGCGATCTCCGAGCGCTTTTTTGCGGTTTCCCTTGCGTGGTACTTCGGCATATTGTCGGCTTTATAGCTGTTTTCATGCTCTTCGTCTATTATTATCACTCCGAGATCATTAAAGGGAGTGAAAAGCGCAGAGCGGGGGCCGATCATCACGTCTATTTCGCCGCTCCTCGCTCTTTCAAACTGATCGAAGCGTTCCCCCGGGGACAGACGGCTGTGCATATATGAGACCCGGTCCCCGAATCTCTCATGGAAGCGCATTACGGTCTGAAAAGTAAGAGCGATCTCCGGGATCATCATGATCGCCTGTTTACCGGCTTTCACGACATGATCTATCATCTCTATATATAGAAGGGTTTTTCCTGATCCCGTTACCCCTCTTATAAGGAAGGTATCCCTTAAACCCATATCATAGTCATGGCAGAAGCTGTCATAGATATGGCGCTGTTCATCGGAGAATAAGGGATCCGCCTTTCTTTCCGCCCCCCGTATACCGGGGTTTCTGTATTCCTTCCTTTTTTCCAACTTCAGATAACCCGCCTCCTCCAGAGCTTTAAGGACGGGATTGCTGATATTTAGCTTACCCTTTAAAAGCGCTGCATCTATCTCTCCCGATTCGGCCAGGGCATTTAGGGTCCTCTCCCTCGCAACACTCCGCTTTTTCCCGTAAAGAGCAGCAGCCTCCTTTAATTCCTCCGGGCTTTTAAGGGGCATGATGCTGACATTTTCACGGACCCGTACTGTCTTTTTCACCGGGAAAACAACCTTCAGGGCCTGGGAAAGCGTTCCACCGTAGTGGTTTTTTATCCAGAAAGCAAGGGTTAAAAGCTCTTCCTCCGCACCCTTCTTCTCGGATACCCGGTCTACACTGATAATATCCCTTATGCGGCTCTCATCTATGGCGGGTGTATCCGACAGGGAAAGGACATAACCTCTTATGACCCTTCCCCCTTTTCCGAAGGGCACCTTAACAGGAACACCGGGAATCACCTCTTTTTCGATGGTTCCCGGTATTCTGTACTGAAATGTCTTATCCAGTTTTTCGATGGAAATATCTACTATTATATCCGCATACATGGAACTTTATCTTCCGAGGATCTCGTCTATCAGGACTCTTTCATCCATCGGGTACTTGACTCCCTTTATTTCCTGATAGTCCTCATGTCCTTTGCCCGCAAGGATGATCAGATCTCCTTTTCTGCCATTCCGGATAGCGTAGGCAATGGCTTCCTTTCTGTCCTCTATCCTCACATATTCTCCACCGGTCTTTTTTATGCTGCTCTCTATATCGTCTATTATAGCAGAAGGCTCTTCGAAACGGGGATTGTCCGATGTGATGATCGTAAGATCCGCAAGTTTCCCGGAAACCTCTCCCATTTCGTATCTGCGGCTCTTCGCCCTGTTTCCTCCGCAGCCGAAAACACAGATCAGCCGGCCGGGTTCGTACTTCCTGAGGGATTTGAGAAGGCTCTCCAGCGCCATCGCATTATGGGCATAATCTATGACAAGGCTGAATTCGTCCGAAACCTTCACGGCTTCGATCCTGCCCTTTACATGGGCGCTTTTCAGGGCTTCCCTTATACTGCCCTCATCCGCATTATAGTGGAGCGCTATTCCCGCAGCGCATAGAGCGTTATAAACGCTGAATTCTCCGGGGGTTCCGACCTCGAGTCCCCTGATCTCATGGCTGCCCGTGATATCAAAGCTTACGCCCAGTTCACCGGGGATCTTCAGGAGTGCCTCATTCTCTGCCCGGAGATCATTACTGCCGCCAAGGGTATTTTCAGCATTAAGTCCGAAGGTCATCACAGGACAGCTGCATCCCTCTAAGAGCTTCTCCAGATGGGGATCATCCCCGTTTACCAGGGCAAAGCGGCACTGTCTGAACAGCATGGCCTTGCAGGAAAGGTAATCGTCAAAATCACTGTGCTCATTCGGCCCTATATGGTCAGGCTCTATATTTGTAAATACAGCAGTATCAAAGGTAAATCCCGCGGTTCTGTGCATCATCAGAGCCTGGGAGCTCACCTCCATAACCACAGTATCTACGCCGTCCCGCAGCATATCATGGAAGGTCTCCTGCAGGACATAGGACTCCGGTGTCGTGTTTTTGGCGGGGATCCTGTTTTCTCCCCAAAGTATCTCGATGGTGCCGATAAGTCCCACCTTATGGCCGGCGTTCTCCAGGATCGCCTTTGTGAGGTAGGTTGTGGTGGTCTTTCCCTTTGTACCGGTAACGCCGATAAGCTTCAGGCTGTCGGCGGGATTTCCGAACCAGGCAGCTGAAAGACAGGCAAGAGCGTAACGCGTATCCTTAACCCTTATGATCACGGTGTCTTCTGCAGAAATCTCCACATCCCTCTCCGTGACAAGAGCCGCCGCGCCTTTATCCGCCACTTCCCCGGCAAATTCATGTCCGTCGGAATTGGCCCCTTTTATACAGACGAAAAGGCTTCCCTTCGTAACCTTCCTCGAATCATAGGTGAGGCTGTCAACCTCAATATCATTGACAGCCCCCTTTGTTATTTCATATTCAATGCTTTTAAGCAGTTCGGTAAGAAGCATCATATTACCTTTCAACTATGGCAGCACAGCCCATTCCACCGCCTACACAGAGAGTTGCCAGACCCTTCTTCGCATCTCTCTTTTCCATCTCATACATAAGGGTTACGAGGATACGTGCTCCGGAGCAGCCTACAGGATGTCCGAGGGCGATGGCTCCGCCGTTTACATTCAGGATATCGCTTGAGAATCCGAGTTCCTTCTGTACTGCAACGGACTGTGCGGCAAAGGCTTCATTTGCTTCGATAAGATCAAAGTCGCCTATCTGATAGCCTGCCTTCTTCATAACCTTCTTCGTTGCGGGAACAGGTCCGATACCCATTATCCTGGGATCGCAGCCTGCCAGTTCGCCGGCGATCCATGTAGCCATGGGCTTTACGCCGAGCTCCTTTGCCTTTTCTTCGCTCATAACGATCATAGCGGCAGCTGCATCATTTATTCCGGAAGCGTTTCCTGCCGTTACCAGGCCGCCATCCTTCTTGAATGCGGGCTTCAGCTTGGACAGGCTCTCAACGGTAACTCCTGCTCTCGGACCCTCATCCGTGTCAAAGAGTATGGTTTCCTTCTTTTTCTTTACTTCTACGGGAACTATCTCATCCTTAAACTTCCCGTCTTTAATGGCCTTCTCCGCTTTCTGCTGGGATATTGCAGCGAATTCATCCAGCTCTTCACGGGTGAGCTTCCACTGCTCGCAGATATTCTCGGCGGTCATTCCCATGTGATAATCATAGAAAGCATCTGTCAGTGCGTCCTTTATCATGGAATCCTGAAGGCTGGCGGCATTGCTGCCCATTCTGTATCCGTATCTGCCGTTCGGAAGCAGGTAGGGAGCCATGGACATATTTTCCATACCTCCGGCAACGATGATATCCGCATCACCCATTCCGATAAGCTTGGCAGCCAGATTTACAGAATGCAGTCCGGAACCGCAGAGAACGTTAATCGTGGTAGCCGGTACCTCATCGGGGATACCTGCGTTCCTTGCAGACTGTCTCGCGGGATTCTGTCCCGTTCCTGCCTGTATAACGCAGCCCATGTAAACCTCGTCCACCTGCTCCGGCTTTACGCCTGAACGGTTCAAAGCCTCTTTGATCGCTATTTCACCGAGCTTTGCTGCGCTGGTAGTGGAGAGTGCTCCGCCCATTACACCTATGGCAGTTCTCGCTGCCCCTGCAATTACAACCTTTCTTGCCATTAAAATACCTCCTCATCTGATAATTATTCGATAATTGTTAATGATTTAACAAATATACCATATTTATCCGTAAATTGCAAAAATCCTTTAGCCGCAAAAGCCCCTATCTCCTGTACGGATCCCTGTGCTTTTTCATTTCGTACATGATGGCGTCGGCTTCCTTTATAAGCTCCTGAAGCTCATCCTTACTTCCGCTCACATGGCGGACCAGAGTCCCGTAGCTCATGTCTATACTGTAGGGGAGATCCAGCTCGTCATTATGTTTTCTGATAATGCTTTCCATCCGGCGGGAGAAATCTTCCGTTACATTCTCCGTAGTATCACGCCTGCCGATTATCAGGAACTCATCTCCTCCGGTACGGAAGGCCATATCCCCGCTTTCAAGGGAGTCACGGACGATCTTTGACAGTTCCTCCAGCGCCCGGTCTCCGCTCTCATGACCGTAATTATCATTGATACGTTTTAATCCGTTCATATCAGCAACGCAGACAAATAGCGCCTTTCCGCTGCGTTTTGCTTCCTCGTACATTTTTTCGGAATAATACTCCATGCCCTTCCTGTTATAAAAACCGGAAATGGGGTCTGTGAGCAGTTCCTTCCGAAGTATCTTCTTTTCCTTTTTTAGCCTTTTATAATGCTCGGTGGAATCGGTCAGGACATAGAGGCGTCCGAAGCTCTCGCCCTTATACAGAAGGTCATTTTCCTCAGGGGTGTAGATGCTGTCATCCACAGTAATGGGTTCTCCCCGGGAAATAGCATTTCTTACCCTTTTTATCACCTCATCCGGATCCGCTTCCAGTTCAGGAAACAGCTGCTTCGCGGGATCATTAAAATACTGGATCTCGCCCTCGTTATCAACGGCGATTATCCCCTCGGAAAGCCTGTCAATCATGAATTCACGGGCAATATCCCTGGTTCCCAGCAGGTCAAAGCGGAAGATCGCCACATACATAAGCACCGAACTGATAAGGAAGCCTGGCATCGTAACGTCATACATCCTGAAAACGCCGAGGGTCTGCACCACAAAGAAAAAGCTTTCGGCAAAAACCGCGGCAATAACGATGCAGAGCCGTTTTTTAACCAGTTTCCTCCTTTCCTTACGGTAGGTATGGATAAGGATGGCGAATCCCATAACGATATAGAATATCTGCAGTATCATCAACAGCTGGTGGACAGGTCCGTTTTCGTGGTAAAAAACAGGAAAGCCGTCCTCCAGGACAAAACGCGTATTCGTATAATAAAGATCGTGCTTTGTAAGGGTCAGGATAACCGCATAGATACAGACATGAAAAAGAACCAGAAGCCCGGTAAGTATATCCGGTATTCCGGTTCTGCATAATTCCGCGACAAAAATCAGCAGGGCGAGTGCTATCCACATACGCCCGGCATAAGAAAGCTGCAGAGCCGTGATATAGGCTTCTTCCGTCTGAGCCTTGAGCTCCAGGAGATAGCCGAGGCTGTTCACCAGGGTTGCAACGCAGCTGAAGAAAAGATAGCCGTGGATAGGATACTTCCATCTCTTTAATACTATCCAGCACTCAAGAAACAATACTATTATGCAGAGATATTGAATATTAAGAAGTGCAGAATGCAGATCCACGGCATATTACCTTTCCTTAAAACTCTTTCTTCTATTATACTCTCTTTCGGGAAATTAATCCTTATTTTGTATATTTATTTCCGTAGGACTGACCGCTGACCCTGACAGTTCCCACATCCGTATTGAGGATAACCCAGCTTTCCTGACCTGCGTTGTCGGGGTCATAATTGATATTTCCCACGCTGCTCTCTCCCGAGATCTCGTCAAAGCTGCCGCTTATATCGATATTTCCTATATCCGATGACAATTCTACCCGCTTTACATCAGAATCATCAATAATGATATTGCCCGCATCGGTTTTTAATCTGAGACTGTCCGCACCTGATTGCGAGATGGTCACATTTCCCGCATCCGTATTTACATCGACTGCCTTTGCGTTTGTCCCGCTTAAAAAGATATTTCCCGCATCGGTGTCCAGATCTGCCTCTGTCATGTCGACTCCGTTAATATTCACATTGCCGAAATCCGTATCTGCAGTAATATAATCTATGCTGACGCCCTCAGGAACAGTGATGGTCATCTGGTTTCCCTTTCCGGAAATCCCCGGATTTACGCCATAGAAAACGTTTTTCTGCATTTTTTGCGATATACTGAGTTCATTGCCGTTAACCTTTACTTCCGGTTTTATAAGTTCGCTGCAGCTATAACTCACCCTGTAGCCGTCTCCCCTTACTATTTCCGTATTAAAGGCATCGAGCTCCATATTTATCCTGCTGAATTCTCCGCATTCAACGGTTTCAGAGATCTCTGTACCGCCTTTTCCAAATCCGAAGACCATCGGGATGGTATGTCTGAATATATGAATGTAAAGACCTGCGAGAATGCAGATGATGGTTACAGCCGTAAGGATTCCCAAATATTTTTTTCTATCCATTTTACTCCCCCTCCTTTGTCCCGAGATTCACTTCGACAACCTTGCGGATTATCCAGGCTACCGGCCAGATTATCCATGTCATATACCACTTGAAGGTCAGAAAACTCCAGATCAGATACAGGCACAAAACTGTGGGATGATAAACCGACATAATAAATGCTACGGTTTTATTTTCATATCTGCAGCTTTGGTGCTTATTACCGGATGAATAGCTTCCCCTCATCGTATTGCCGTTATTTAAATTAAGAAGCCTGACATAGGATCCTTGAAGCGAGTTGCTGAGAACTATCAGCAGCACACCTGCTCCGACCACAAAGAAAAGCAGGGCGTTTCCGAAATTACCCATGTCAAATCCGTGAGACGTAGCGGTTCCCCCGTTAAGCAGCATTGACGGCACGAAGCAGAGTATGCAGAGCATTATTCCTATGGCCTTCATTGCGATATGTGATGCTGTGGCACGCTCTTTTTCATTCTTCACGTAGTTATATGTGGCGTACTCCAGATAACAGGGCTTTTCCTTCAGATATGACCATTTGGCTCCGCCCATCGCAGAAGCTGCTATCAGTGCCACTCCTGCTGCCAGCAGAACGAACATGCCGGCTACAAACACGCGGCTTAAAGTGGTTTCCACCGAGTCATACCCTCTTAATGCATCCCCGATAAGAGGCATCGAAACAGATATTATGCAGAGTGCGATGCCGATCGAGCGGAGAAGTCCTAAATGAGCGCAGCTTTTTATGAATCTATCCGCCTCTTCCTTAGTGACGAGCTGTCCTTTCTTCTCTCCTTCTTCCTTTGCGCCGGCCATATTATCCCGGATACCCAGGTCATCCGCCAGTTCATCCAGATTTCCAAATTCCGAGATCACAGTACCTACAGCCTCATTTTCACTGATTCCCGAAGCCGTGAGCTCATCATATTTATCTTCCATCATCTGGAGCAGTTCGTTCCTTGCTTTCTGAACCTCCGGGGTATTCGGAAGGCTTGCAAACATGGATTCCAGATAGTTTCGTATTGTTTCCATTATTTCTCTCCTTTATCCCTGATAAACTTATCAACCACTTCCTGTGTCAGCATCCATTCACTGCACTTTTCGCGGTAATACTCTCTTCCGCTGTCCGTGATCCTGTAGTAGGTACGCTTCTTTCCGTTACCTTCCGCTTCCGGATCCGCAATAAAGGATTCTATGAATCCGTTCTTTTCCATTCTGGTAAAGGCGGAATAGAGCGTTGTTTCTTTCATTACATATTTTTCTTCCGTTATGCGGCGTATCTCTTTTGAGATCTGATATCCGTACGACGGTCCGTTCAACAGTATGTACAGTATCATCGTATCGTTGTAGCCGCGTATCACATCGCTGCTTATGGGCACATCCCCACCTCCTTTATATTCATCATCTTTCTGATATATTTATGGCATATGCTCTGTCTATCGTACTACGTTTAATATACTATGTCTGTCGTAGTACGATAGGCGTAATATATCACCTGTGGAAAATACTGTCAATACCATTTTCAGAAAAATTAGAAAAATTGAAGGTTTTCCTGCGAAGAATTCTCAGAACCTGTAATCCATGTATGCGTCCAGAACTTCCTGGTATCTGCTCTTGGATACAGGGATCTGCTCATTGTTGCGGAGAGTGATATCCGTTTTTGTGAGCCTGTCTATGGCACCGATATTAACGGCAATAGATTCGTGACAGCGGACAAAACCGCAGTCAGCGTGATTTGTTTCAAGATATTCGGCAAAACCTATCCTTAAGGTGGGTGGAGATACTGTCTCTCCGGAGATCATGTGATATGAGACTACATGGTTACGGTATTCAATATAGAGGATCTCCTCATAGCGGAGCGTCTGAAGACCTCCCTTTACTTTTATCGCAACACTTCTTTCACTTCCCGTATCAACACGGGACAGAGCCAGATCTAAGGATGAAAACAGCTTTTCCCTGTCTATCGGCTTCAGTATGTAATTCACGGGATTAACGTCAAAGGATTCCAGGGCGTAGGAGCTTTCCGAAGTGGCAAAGATGATCTCGCAGTCCGGCTGGTTCCATTTCAGTTCCCGGGCTGCCTGAATGCCGCTCAGCATGGGCATAACGATATCAAGAATATAGATATGGGGCAGAAAAGACCCGCATTCCTCGATCAGACTGTCCGGATGGCCGAAAACCCTGACCCTGGCCCGGATATTTTTCTTTGTTAAATACTCATTTACCAGCCCGTGAACCCTGTCGCGGTCTGTGTCGTCATCATCACATATTGCAATGCGGAGTATCTGATCCTCCGAAGCCCCCGATGTTTTATCCACGACAACCCCCTTATTTACAAAGCTCTATTCCATGATCTTTTCCGGCCATCTGCAGATCCCGACTTCCAGTACCCTTTCCTCTTTCAGATGAAAATCCGCATATCTGCAGTACCAGCAGCCTTTTAAGCAGGGTATCGCATCCCTCCTCGGCGTATAGGCAGGACAGATGTCCTCAGGCCAGACACTGCCCATTTTTTTCGGGATCTCATATTCTTTTACTTTTTCTGACATAGGCAGGTCCTCAACGGTTTCTCTTAATCTTAAACTATCACAGGTTCCCGTTTCTGCCCCCGCCGCACTGATTCCGGTATATTTTACACAGATTTGGATCCGCTTCCTCAGTTTATTATCATCCTTACCTTAAAAAGCCTGTCTTCCGCGATATAGCGTATCTCGCTCCCCGTCTGTTCCACAAACGCCAGAACGCTTCTGGTTCCTACACCGTGTCCTGCCTCGGAAGTATACGGATGTCCTTCTTCATCCAGATTTACTTTTGCTGCACAGGAATTGGCCACCTCTAAAAGAAGCTGTCCCTTATATTTGGCGCTGATCTCAATGAATCTCTCTTGCTCAGGCAGCTCTTCACAGCCATGTACTGCGTTTTCAAGGAGATTGCTTATGGCTATCGCCAGCTGCATCTCATCCGTCCCGGGGTCAAAGGGCACGTTCATAGAAACGTCAACCCTTATATTCTTCCTTTCCGCTATGGAAACATAATGGCTGACAGCGGCGTTGACCGTGGCGTTTTCACAGAATCTCGCAGCGCTCCGGGGTTCCTGTGCCAGCCTTTCCTCCAGGCATTTTTTCACTTCATCCGTCTTTCCGTCCTCCAGAAGCGACAGGAGCAGCGCCTCAAAGTGCCTCCTGTCATGGCGCATCGCACGATCCTGCTGTACCATTTCCTCGGCGGTAAGAAGCCGCTCTTTCATCGCCTTTGCTGCCATCTCCAAAATTGCGGCGTCGGATATCAGTTTATACTCATTCTGTTTTAAGGATGTCACATCCACCAGCGCATAGAGCTTACCTAAGCTCTCGCCGTTATTCACCAGTTCATTCTCTTCCACCTTGTAAATCCTGTCATTCAGGGTGATCGTGCTGCCCCTGATGCAGGCGTCCCGGACCTCACTCATCACGCCCTTCGGATCCCCGGGAAGAGAGGGATAAAAAAGCTTCATCGGTTCATTGAAATACTGAACCTCTCCTTCATTATCCACAGCGATCACACCCTCCGAAAGCCTGTCTATCACGAATTCCCGGGCAATATCCGCCACTCCCAGCAGGTTGTACCTGAAAATGGCAACGAACAGGAAGATCGTCAGTATCACGTTTCCAAAAATATTGATATCAAAGGAATTGGTGATCCCGATCAAATGACATATCTGTGTTACAAGAAGGATACCCTGTAAAAGAAAAGCGATAAAGATGGTCATCACACGCTTTTTTTCAGTCTGGCCCTTTTCCTTCCGAAAGGTTCTGAAAAGCCAGTAAAGCGCGCAGAAAAGCATAAGCAGCTGCATCTGCATAAATAAGTGATGCACGGGACCGTTTCCGTGGTGGAGCACCGGAAACAGACCGTCCGTGCTGAAAACCATATCCCTGTAAAAAAGATCGTTTTCCCCTATGGTCAGCACTGTCCCGTAGACCGCCAGATGGATTATGATCAGGATGTCCCTTATAAAACGGGGTATCGTTACACGGCACAGCTCTGCAGTAAACAGCAAAAAGGGAAAGGTTATCCAAACCCTTCCCAGATATGACAGCTGAAGCGCAGTAATATAGGCCTCCTCTGTCTTTGATCTCAATTCCATAAGATATCCGGCATTATTGATGAGCAGCGCAATACAGCTCAAAAACAGACAGGAATCTAGTCTGGTCCTGATATTCCTGAAAACCAGCACTGCTTCCGCAAAAAGACTGAATATGCTTATGTACAGGAGTATTAAAAGTATATCCCGCATGTCCTTTACAGCAGGAAGGTAGGAAGCGGCGTATTAATGCCGTAGTGCGCATTAATGCCCTCATCCTGTGAGATCGTTGCGAAAACCTGCTCGTCGGTTCCCGTGATAACGCTCTTTGTCACAGCCTTTTTCTCAGGTGCCTTTGCGGCCTCCTTTGCGCTGCCGTTACTCTCCATTGCTCTCTTAATGCTGCTCTTTCCTACTGCCATTTTATGCCTTCCTTTCTGTATTCTCTATTCTCTTTAAGATCTCATCCGTAAGATCCTCATATTCCATGGCACTCCGTGCGCCCTTTCTGTATGCGCACACGGGCTTTGAACTGTCCTGGGCCCACTCTATATTGCTGTCCACCCGGATAACCGTGTCAAAAATACGGATATCCTTCATATCATTAAGAAATTCCCTGGTGTCCCTGAAATAATTCTTCCTCACATTTACCTTGGTAAGGACTATGCCGAGAATATCCGGGGTCTTTTTCTTTCCCCTGACGTCCCCTATATATGAAACCATATTCGCAAGCCCGAAGAGTCCCCAGGGCGATGCTTCAACCGGTATGACCACGTGATCCGTGGCGCTCAGTATGTTCCTGACCCAGAGACCGAGGGTCGGAGGCACATCTAAGAGGATGTAATCATAGCTTTTATCCCGGATCAGCTTCTTCAAGCATCCGGAAAGGATAGTCGTATCTCCGCCCTTTCTGTACAGGGTTTCCTCTATTTCGCTTAATCGTATGGATG
>JAIKXV010000089.1 GCA_024683935.1 Lachnospiraceae bacterium
CTGGCATTCAGTATCTGGTCTCCCCTTGAACTGCCTGAGGGTAGGGGGATAAGGATATTCGGCTTTTTGAGGGCAAGTATCTCAAAAATAGCATTGGAGCCGGCTCTGGAGATGATGATATCCGCCAGTGCAAAGAGATCCGGTAATTCCTTATCTATATAGTCGTACTGTACGTAGCCCTCTGTGTGGTTAAGGGTGGGATCCAGCTTTCCCTTGCCGCAGAGATGTATCACATTGTATTCATCGGAAAGGGAGGGAAGGAGCTTCCTCACTTCCTCGTTCACATGCTGCGCTCCTAAGGAACCGCCGATCACCAGTATGGTGGTGTAGTCCCCCGGTCTTATGCCGGTAAAGAAACGGGCCTTCTGCCGGTCTCCGTCTAAGATGCCGCTTCTTATGGGGGACCCGGTAAATACGGCTTTTTCGGCCGGAAGATGTTTCATGGTCTCCTTAAATGAGCAGCATATCTTTGAAGCCGCTCCGTAGGACAGCTTGTTTGCAAGGCCCGGAGTCATGTCCGATTCGTGGATGACAACGGGGATCTTCAGCATGGAAGCGGCTCTTACCACGGGAACGCTTACAAAACCGCCCTTGGAGAATACCACATCCGGCCGCTCTTTTTTCAGGATGGATAAGGCTTCGCCGAAACCCTTTAACACCCGGAAGGGGTCGCTGAAGTTCTTAAGGTCGAAATACCGGCGGAGCTTCCCGGAGGATATGCCGAAATAGGGCAGACCTGCGTCCACCACCAGCTTCTTTTCTATCCCCTCGCGGGAACCTATGTATTTGATCTCAAATCCCAGCTCCTTAAGTGTCGGGACAAGAGCTAAGTTCGGTATGCAGTGGCCGGCTGTCCCGCCGCCGGTCAGTATTATTTTTCTCATTTGCTCTGTATTATACCATGAATGATGCGTTGAAAACAGTATATGAATCTGATAAGATATTATAAGTGTCACGAAGTGCGGAACACTTCGGATATAAAGATTTGACCAGGTAACAGAAGGAGGAAGAAAAATGGCAAAGATCACGTATGATTATTCAAAAGCGGCTCCTTTCATAAGCGAAGGGGAAGTGAGCATAATAAAGGATCAGACTCTGGCGGCAAGGGAACTGCTGCTCTCCAGAAAGGGTGCGGGAAATGACTTTTTAGGATGGATAGACCTTCCCGTGGCATACGATAAAGAGGAGTTTGACCGTATAAAGAAAGCGGCTGAGAAGATAAAGAGCGACAGTGAAGTGCTGATAGTCATCGGAATCGGCGGTTCATATCTGGGAGCGAGGGCTGCGATCAACTTCCTTCGCCACAATTTCTACAACCCGGTTTCAAAGGAGATAAGGAAAACCCCGGAAATATACTTCCTGGGGAACAACATTTCATCTACTTACATTTCAGACCTTATCGATGTGGTTGGAGACAGGGATTTCTCCGTAAATATGATAAGCAAGTCCGGTACCACCACCGAGCCCGGCATTTCCTTCAGGATCTTCAGGGATCTGCTGGAGAAGAAATACGGGAAAGAAGGGGCAGCAAAGAGGATCTATGCCACCACAGATAAGGCAAAGGGTGCGCTGAAGACTCTGTCTGATGCTGAAGGCTATGAGACCTTTGTGGTTCCCGATGATGTGGGCGGAAGGTTCTCCGTACTGACAGCAGTAGGTCTTCTTCCCATAGCAGTATCCGGTGCAGACATCGATGCCCTGATGCAGGGTGCTGCAGAAGGCAGGGAAATGGCCATTAACAATGATTTCGAGGACAATGACGCCCTGAAATACGCCGGTATCAGAAATATCCTTAACAGAAAGGGCAAGACAGTGGAGATCCTTGCAAATTACGAGCCCAGCCTTCACTATATCTCCGAGTGGTGGAAGCAGCTTTACGGCGAGTCCGAGGGCAAGGACCAGAAGGGTATCTTCCCTGCAAGCGTGGATCTCACAACGGATCTTCATTCCATGGGACAGTTCATTCAGGACGGCGCCCGTATAATGTTCGAAACCGTTATAAATGTGGAAAAGGTAAGGCATGAGATCATAATGCAGAAGGCGGATAACGATCTGGACGGCCTGGACTATCTTGCGGGACAGACTGTGGACTTTGCGAATAAGTGCGCAATGAACGGCACCATTCTCGCCCACACCGACGGAAACGTACCGAACACCATGGTGCTGGTGCCTGAGCAGACTGAAAAGTATCTGGGACAGCTCTTCTATTTCTTTGAATTTGCCTGCGGCGTTTCGGGATATATGCTGGGAGTAAATCCCTTCAACCAGCCCGGAGTGGAGAGCTATAAGAAGAATATGTTCGCTCTTCTCGGAAAACCGGGATTTGAGGATCAGAGGGAAGCTTTACAGGAAAGGCTTAAATAAAGGATTAACCGGGGCTGCCTCATGGCGGCCCTTTATACAGGAAAGAGAGGAAAGATAAATGGGGATCGTTATAAAGGATGCTTATGCTGTCCTTCCGGAAGCCGGAGAAAACAAGGTCGGGAAACACAGCATATACATTGAAGGCAAAGATATAGTTTCCATAGATGAGAAGCCGGAGGGCTTCAGCGAAGACAGCGTTATAGACGGAAAGGACAGGCTGGTGATACCGGGGCTTATCAACGCCCATACCCATACCTATATGTCCATGATGCGGAACTGCGCCGATGACCTGTCATTTACCGACTGGCTCTTTAACACCATAGATCCCATAGAACAGAAGATGACCGGAGAGGATGCCTACTGGGGATCCCTTCTCGGTCAGATCGAGATGATAAAGAGCGGCACCACCACCTTTAATGACCAGCAGATGCACATACATAATACCACCCGGGCTGTGGCGGAAAGCGGCATGAGAGCTGTTATAGGCAGAGGCCTGGTGGGTAATGAAAGGGATTTAAATGACAGAAGGCTCAGGGAAGCCTTAGAAGAGATGGAGGATGCCCGCCTGACCGACAGGCTGAGTTTCCGCTTAAATCCCCATGCGCCTTATTCCTGCAGCGGGGACTACCTTAAGATGGTGGCGGAGATCGCGAAGGAGAAGGGCTACGGCATACATATACACTTAGCTGAAGGTCAGGTAGAGAGCGACAACATGCTTAAGGACCACAACTGCACCCCTACGGAATATGTGAGGGATGCGGGGATCTTTGATGTTCCGGTGATCGCGGCCCACTGCATAAGAGTCAGCGACAGCGATATGGATATATTGAAGGAATATGGTGTGAACGTTGTCACGAACCCCATATCCAATGCAAAGCTGGGGAACGGCGTGGCTCCGGTGCCGAAGCTCCTGGAAAAGGGTGTAAATGTCTGCCTCGGAACGGACGGCGCCGCCTCAAATAACGCCCAGAACATGTTCAGGGAAATGAGTTTTGAAGCCCTTATTCATAAGGCTGTGAACTTAACCCCCCAGTGTGTGAATGCCCATGAGATATTTAAGATGGCCACCATAAACGGAGCAAAGGCGCTAAATCTGCAGGACATCACAGGTTCCATTGAAAAGGGAAAAAGAGCGGACCTGGCGATCCTGAGACTGGATGTGCCTTCCATGGTGCCTACAAATGACCTGATCGCGGCCCTAAGCTATTCGGCCAACGGTTCTGAAGTGGATACGGTGATAATAGACGGAAAGATCGTCATGGAACACAGGGAACTTAAGACTATCGACGAGGAAAGGGTTTATCACGAGATAGCGGAAACATGTAAAAGAGTGGGGCTTTGAGCCCCGCTTTTTTTGCCGGAAGGGCTTTGGTCAAGGGAGCTTGTACAGGCTTTATGTAAAGGCTCTTCCACAGGATTATGTAAAGTGAATCTCTGCGGATTTCGCATTCAAAGGCAGTTCCGGGGAAACAACAATAAATTGTATAAAGTCAATTTAAAATCCCCCATATTTTGTAAAAATCATTGAAAATAGGTGTTGAATTTTTCATTTACGAGTGGTATATTCATTTTATGTTAATTGATTATGCGTATACTGCGCATAGTTTAAGAGCAAAAATGCTTTAGTAATTACGGAGGAAAGTATCTATGAAGAAAATTGTTACGTCACTGTTCATTCTTACAGCTTTATCTGCATTGCTGGCAGTTCCGGTATTTGCAGGCCCGGCAGAGGAGTTTGCTGCAGCTGCAGCAGCTGCTGAGCAGAGAGCGCAGGATTATATCGTATATCAGGAGAATCTCCTGAACTTCCAGGCAGGGGAGATCGCAAAGGGCGAAGCACAGAGAGCAGCATTAAAGGCTGACTATGATGCATATCAGGCAAGGCTTGCAGCATTCCAGGCAGGCGAAGTTGCAAAGGGCGAAGCACAGAAGGCAGCACTCAAGGCTGACTATGATGTATATCAGGCAAACCTGAAAGCATTCCAGGCTGGCGAGATCGCAAAGGGCGAAGCACAGAAGGCAGCACTCAGGGCTGACTACGAAGTATATCAGGCAAACCTGAAGGCTTTCCAGGCTGGCGAAATTGCAAAGGGCGAAGCACAGAAGGCAGCGCTCAGAGCTGATTACGAAGTATATCAGGCAAACCTCAAGGCATTCCAGGCAGCAAACCTTGCAAAGGCAGCAGCTTATGACGCAGAGGTTAAAGTAGCACTTGCAAACTACGAGAAGAGAATGGCAGCAGTAAAGGCAGCCATCGAGGCTGAGGCAGCTTCAGTAAATGCAAGAAGAGCAATGATCGGCAAGATCCTCGCAGGATGAGCATTTTCTTAAGAATATAAATATTACCCCGCAGGAAACTGCGGGGGTTTTTCTTTGTGCAGGGGTGTGCGTGGAATAATGGCAGTTTTTGTTTTCGGTGGAAAATTAAGGCGAAAAAATATTGAATTTATCGGAAACAAGTGTTAGAATAGCGGAGCATGGTAAGTTTTCCAAATATTAAGGAGGATTGTATAATGAAGAAGTTAACAGCGATTATTATGTGCGCAGCACTTACCGTAGTTTCTGTAGTTCCTGCATTTGCAGCTACCGCTGAAGAGCAGGTTGCAGCAGCAAAGGTTGCATCTGATCAGAGGCTTGCAGCATTCTCTGCATATCAGGCAGGTCTTGATGCTCAGGCAGCAGCAGCTATCGCCCAGGGCGAGGCTAACAAGGCAGCAGGTCAGGCAGCAGCAGCTACCGGTCAGGCTGATCTCGCAACAAAGGCAGCAGCAGCACTTGCACAGGGCGAAGCTAACAAGGCAGTGGGCCAGGCAGCAGCAGCTCTTGGACAGGCAAATCTTGCACAGAATGCAGCAGCAGCACTTGCACAGGGCGAGGCTAACAAGGCAGCAGGCCAGGCAGCAGCAGCTATCGGACAGGCTAATCTTGCTCAGTTCGCAGCAGCAGCACTTGCACAGGGCGAAGCTAACAAGGCAGCAGGTCAGGCAGCAGCAGCTATCGGACAGGCTAACCTTGCAGGATTCTATCAGGAGCAGCTCTCTAAGGGAGCAGCACAGCAGGCTGAAGGCGGCGCAGCATATGCAGCATATCAGGCAGCATTAGCAGCACAGCAGGCAGCTAACCTTGCAGCATCCAAGGAGAACGAGGCTAAGAGAGCAGCAGCTGCAGCTCTTCTTAAGTAATTAGTATAAATATATTGGTAAAAATGAATTGGGCAGTCCCTGAGGGCTGCCCTTTTTTAAGATAAAAGGAGGAAAAAATGGCAAGCGAGATACGTGATATAAATCTCTGGGAGTCCGGAGCAAGAAAAATAGAGTGGGTAAGAAGGAACTGTCCGCTTCTTTCAATGCTTCATGATGAATTTTCAAAGACAAAACCCTTTGCGGGAAAGAAAGTGGCTCTTTCGGTTCATCTGGAGGCGAAAACGGCATATCTGTGCCTGACAATGGCAGCCGGGGGCGCAGAGATGTATATCACCGGCAGCAATCCTCTTTCTACCCAGGATGATGTGGCTGCAGCCCTTGTTCATGAGGGTCTGGAGGTTCATGCATGGCACGGAACAACGGACGAAGAATACAATTCACACATCAGAGCCGTGCTGTCTGTCGGACCTGACATCATCATAGATGACGGCGGTGATCTGGTGCACATGATGCATACCGAATTCAGGGATCTGGCTGTAAAGGTAATCGGCGGCTGCGAGGAGACCACCACAGGAATCCTCAGGCTGGAGGCCATGAACCGTGAGAATAAGCTTCTTTTCCCGATGGTACGCGTAAATAATGCACAGATGAAGCATTTCTTTGACAACAGATACGGTACCGGCCAGTCAGTATGGGACGGCATCAACAGAACCACAAACCTGATAGTAGCAGGAAAGATCGTTGTAGTTGCAGGCTACGGCTGGTGCGGCAAGGGAACGGCAATGAGGGCAAAGGGTCTCGGGGCCAAGGTAATAGTAACCGAGATCAATCCCGTAAAGGCTATTGAAGCCATAATGGACGGCTTTGATGTAATGCCGATGAAGGAAGCGGCTGCTCTCGGCGATTTCTTTGTAACGGTTACAGGCTGTGACAAGGTTATAGATGAAGAAGATTTTGCAGAAATGAAGGATGGCGCTATCCTCTGCAATGCCGGACACTTTGATTGCGAGATAGATATGGCCCGCTTAAGGGAGATTGCGGTTGAGACTGCGGAGATGAGAAATAATATCATGGGATACAGGCTTTCTACCGGACAGTGGTTATATGTTCTCGGAGAGGGACGCCTGGTAAATCTGGCCTGCGGCGACGGACATCCGGCAGAGATCATGGATATGTCCTTTGCGATACAGGCACTTTCCGCAAAATATCTCGTGGAGCATCATAATGAGCTGAAGGAAAAGCTTATCGATGTTCCTGAGGAAGTAGATATAGAAGTCGCAGAGAAGGAACTGGAATTCCTGGGGAAGAAGATAGACGTGCTTACCCCGGAGCAGGAAGCATATTTAAACAGCTGATCATATGAGGTTAAGGTATAAGCTGATCGCGATTTTTGGCGGGACCGTCCTTGTTCCCACGGTGCTACTGGCCATCTCGCTTCTCGTGATATTAAAACAGAAGCGGAATGCCATGGTTCTCGACTATATCACCGAGGAACCGGATTTCAAGGATCTCGCCATAAAGCTCGCGCTGGTCATAATAGTCATACTGATCCTTACCGGAATCACGCTGGTCTCCTTTATATACAGGGAGATAGCCCTGCCGGTAGGGGAGCTTTCCGAGGGTACCCGGAGAATCGCAGAGGGAGATCTTGATTTTGAGATAAGGGTTCCCGATGTGGATGACACGATGGCGGAGCTATGCCGCAGCTTCGAATATATGAGAAAGAAGCTGAAGGAATCTACTGACCGTACTCTCGAAAATGAGAGCGAGAACAGGAAGCTTATCAGCAATATAACCCACGACCTGAAGACCCCGGTTACCAGCATAAAGGGTTATGCGGAGGGTCTGCTGGACGGCGTAGCGGATACTCCCGAAAAGCAGCAGAAATACCTTAGAACCATATATAATAAAGCTAATGACATGGACAGGCTCATAAATGAGCTTACCTTTTATTCCGGTATCGATGCGGACCGGATTCCATATAATTTCGCCCGTATCAATATCTGTGAATACTTTGATGACTGTGTGGATGAGATCGGTATGGATCTGGAGTCCAGTAATATCGGTCTTAAATACGAAAAAGAAATAGACTGTGACACCCTGATCATAGCGGATCCGGAACAGCTGAAAAAGGTCGTCAACAATATCATCGGCAATTCCGTGAAATACATGGATAAGGAAAAGGGCCAGATATCCATAAGACTGAAGGATGAAGAGGAAGCAGTACAGATCCAGATAGAGGATAACGGAAAAGGTATAGACGGCAAAGACGTGCCCTATATATTTGACCGTTTCTTCCGTGCGGACACTTCGCGGAATTCATCCAAGGGAGGCTCCGGAATAGGGCTTTCCATAGTAAAAAAGATAGTAGAGGATCATGGCGGAAGGATCTGGGCGCAGAGCCATCCGGGAGAGGGCACCACTATCTTTTTAGAATTCAGGAAGTATATTCCCTGAGGAGGTAGAGCTTGAGCAGAATACTGATAATCGAGGATGAGGATTCCATAGCCGATCTTGAAAAGGATTATCTTGAACTGTCGGACTTTGAAGTATCCATTGAAAATGACGGAAAAAAGGGATTGGAAACGGCTCTCAATGAGGACTGGGATCTGCTGATACTGGATCTCATGCTGCCGGGCGTGGACGGATTCGAGATCTGCAGGCAGATCCGGGAAAGCCGCAATATGCCGATCATCATCGTGTCTGCGAAAAAGGATGATATAGACAAGATCCGGGGACTGGGACTCGGGGCGGATGATTATATTACGAAGCCTTTTTCTCCAAGCGAGCTGGTGGCCAGGGTAAAAGCTCATCTGTCCAGATATGAGAGACTGGTTCACAGCGGAACCCAGGAAAATGATATAATAGAGATACGCGGACTGAGGATCGACAAGACCGCCCGAAGGGTCTGGGTAAACGGCGAGGAAAAACAGTTCACTACCAAGGAATTTGACCTTTTAACCTTCCTCGCATCCAATCCGGACAGGGTATTTACCAAGGATGAGATCTTCCGGAACATCTGGGACATGGATTCCATCGGTGATATTGCCACCGTCACCGTGCATATAAAGAAAATAAGGGAAAAGGTGGAGGCGGATTCATCAAATCCGCAGTACATAGAGACCATCTGGGGAGTAGGATACAGATTCAGGGTATGATGAATTTCTTGCAAGGAGGATAATCTATGTCAAAACCAAGAAAAAACGAAACCATTGCCAAATCTCTTCGCAGCATGTCCGCTTTTACGATCAGGCTGACTGTCGGATTGTCTGTCCTGATGCTGATCTTTCTGGTCATAATCGCCGGAAATTTCCTGAATTTCTATAATGTCCAATATGTAACCGAGAAGTATCAGATGGAGATCCGTAAGGATGTTCAGACTATCAATAAGAGACTCTTATTTGCCCAGGCTTCCAATGACCCTTCGATCACGGCTGATCAGGCAGAGGACCTGGAGGAACGTTTCACAAAGATAACATCTTATTTTGAAACCATTTCAAAGAATCTGAATGATGAAGCTCTGGGAACACAGCTGAAGACGGCGTGGAATGATGTAAAAAACGCTTCTTTTGAAATGCTTGACCTGGTAAACGCAGGAGATCAGGCGGCTGCCCTGGACTACTATAATAATCAGCTGAATGAAAAATCAGAGGTTTTGGCAGATCTTTTAGACGCTACCGGAGAGAGAGCCGATGCTGCGGCTGAAGGAAAGTACAGGGCCATAATGCTGATATCTGTCATAGCTATCATAGTACTGGTGGCGGCTTCTGTATTGATGATCATTGTCAGCGGAATAAGGAACCGGAGGCTGATAAAGAGCATCGAAGGAGACCTGCAGATACTGAAGGATGCGGCAGCTGAGATCGCCAGGGGCAATGTTCATGCCGAGATTAATTATGATAAGGATAACGAAATTGGGGAGGTTGCAGATCAGCTGCGCTATGCAGTTAATTCTCTCTCCATGTATATAGACAAGATCAGTGATGTAATGTCCACCATGGCGGATGGAAACTTCAATATCAGCTTTGAACAGGGATTCGAAGGTGACTTTGTATCGATACAGACAGCTATAGAAAGCTTTTCCGGAAAGATCTCCGACTCCATGCAGGAGATCATAGAAGTATCCGGAATGGTTTCAGCAGGCTCCGGACAGCTGGCGGATGCAGGCCGCAGTCTTGCGGATACCACCACGAATCAGGCCAATATCGTTGAAGAACTGTCGAAGAAAGTCGGAAGCATCAGTGAGGAGATCTCCGGCAATTCCACAGAAGCTGAGAATATCTCAAAGGATGTGGACAGGATCGTTGACAGCATAATAGCAGGAAATAAGAAGATGGAAGAAGTGGTTGAGGCAATGAATGCGATCTCCGCTTCCTCTGAGCAGATAAGCAATATCATAGATACCATCAACAGTATTGCGGATCAGACAAATCTTCTTTCCCTCAATGCTTCCATTGAGGCGGCAAGAGCAGGTGAGGCAGGCAGAGGATTTGCCGTTGTGGCTTCCGAAGTATCGCAGCTTGCAGGCCAGACCGTTCAGGCTGCACAGAACACCACCGATCTTATAAATGAATCCATCCGCACCGTGGGAGAGGGTATCAGTATTGCAAATGCCACAGCGGATGAGCTGAACAGTATGGTTAAGAGGGTTGAGGAGATCCGCGATCAGGTTAAGCAGATATCGGATGCTTCGATCCGCCAGTCACATTCTGTTCAGGATCTTTCCACCAATATTGATAAAATTGCCCAGGAAGGACATAGTAATGCGGCAACCTCAGAGGAGTCGCTGGCTCTCAGCTATGAGATGAATGAACATGCTGACTCTCTGAAGGGCATGGTTGACCATTTCGAACTGAAGGCCTGAGTATCCCGTACGTAATAGCACCCCGCAGCAAAAGCTGCGGGGTATTTTTTTTTATATCGAAAAAATATAAAACTGCTTGACAGGGGACAGGAGGTTAATTATACTTTGTTTGAATTAGATAAAGCTTACCATGCTAAGATATATAAATTTATGATATGTTTAATATAATTGCAAATAGGGGAGGGAAACCATGATGCCGCTGGTATATGCGGAAAAAGAGAAGCCTTTGATAATCAAAAAGATCGGAGGGAATCCGGGAGTCAAAAAGCATCTTGAGGATCTGGGATTTAATGTTGGAGGGCAGATCAGTATCGTAAGTACTCTGGGAGAGAACCTGATCGTGAAGGTCAGGGAAAGCCGGGTTGCTGTCAGCGACGAGCTGGCAAAAAAGATTTATGTTTAATTTTAGGAGGAAAAAACAGTGAAAACATTGCGAGACGTAATGGTAGGAGAGACCGCCAGGGTGGTAAAGCTCCATGGAGAAGGCGCGATCAAGCGCAGGATCATGGACATGGGCATAACAAAGAATACCGAAATATTTGTACGAAAGACCGCTCCGCTCGGTGACCCGATTGAGGTAACAGTCAGGAATTATGAATTGTCGCTTCGAAAAGGAGATGCCGAGATGATAGAAGTAGAGGGGAAGGAGGCGTAAAGATGAGTATTCGTATCGCACTTGCAGGAAACCCGAACAGCGGAAAGACCACATTGTTCAACGCCCTTACCGGATCCAATCAGTTTGTTGGAAACTGGCCGGGCGTAACGGTTGAGAAAAAAGAAGGAAAACTGAAGAAACATGAGGATGTGATAATAACCGACCTGCCGGGCATATATTCTCTGTCTCCCTATACCCTGGAAGAGGTTGTGGCGAGAAACTATCTGATAAACGAGCGCCCGGACGCCATCCTTAATATCATAGACGGTACAAACTTAGAGAGAAATCTGTATCTCACAACCCAGCTTACAGAGCTCGGAATTCCCGTGGTCGTTGCCATAAACATGATGGACATCGTGCGGAGGAACGGCGATAAGATAAATATTGACATGCTTTCCTCAGAGCTTGGATGCAAGGTTCTGGATATTTCCGCGCTGAAGGGTGACGGAACCGAGGAAGCGGCAGAGGAGGCCGTTAAAGCCGCCAGGAGCGGAAAGACCGTACCGCGCCATTCCTTCTCCGGACCGGTAGAGCATGCTATTGCCCATATCGAGGAAGCGGTTGTGCACGATATGCCTGAGGAACAGCAGCGCTGGTACGCGATCAAGATATTTGAACGCGATGACAAGGTGCTGGAAAAGATGAATATAGCTGCCGATAAAATGGAGCATATCGAAAAGGATATCAGGGCAGCGGAAGAAGAACTGGATGATGATTCGGAAAGCATCATCACCAATGAGCGTTATATCTATATCGCAGAAGTCATTAAGGCCTGCTACAAAAAGAAGAATGCGGGAGCCCTCTCTACTTCGGATAAGATAGACAAGATAGTTACCAACCGTTTCTTAGGACTGCCTATCTTTGCTCTGGTCATGTTCCTGGTTTACTGGATAGCCATGGTCGGAGTAGGAGCACCGGCTACCGACTGGGCAAATGACGGACTCTTCGGTGACGGCTTCCATCTTTTCGGCATGGATGGCGGATACGGGGAGATCTCGGAAAGCTATTCAGAGGCGGCAGCCATAGTTGACGGATATGACGCATATACGGAAGAGAACGGCGCTGCTCCTGTAAGTGACTTCACCTACAGCGTTGAAGATGAAGAAACGCTGGAGACCAGCGAAGAAACTGCAAGCATTGAGGATTATCAGGCTGCGGTAAAAACAATGGAAGAGATTGGAGATGAGCCGGACCCCGCAGATTACGGCACATGGATCCCCGGAATCCCCGCTCTTGTGGAAGCCGGACTCGACTCTGCAAATGTGGCGGACTGGCTCAAGGGACTGATCCTTGACGGAATCGTTGCCGGCGTAGGTGCAGTGCTGGGATTCGTTCCCCAGATGCTGGTGCTTTTCCTTATGCTGGCGTTCCTGGAAGCCTGCGGCTACATGGCGAGGATAGCATTCGTTCTGGACAGGGTGTTCAGAAAGTTCGGCCTTTCCGGAAAATCCTTTATACCCATGCTGATAGGCGTGGGCTGCGGCGTGCCCGGTATAATGGCCAGCCGTACCATTGAGAATGAACGTGACAGGCGTATGACTATAATGACCACCACCTTTATCCCCTGCGGAGCAAAGGTTCCCTTTATAGCAATGATCGCGGGAGCCATTTTCGGCGGTTCCGCATGGGTATCAACCTCCGCATACTTCATAGGTATGGCGGCGATCATCATATCCGGCATCATGTTAAAGAAGACAAGGATGTTCTCCGGCGATCCTGCTCCCTTCGTTATGGAGCTTCCGGCATATCATATGCCTACACTTGGAAATGTTCTCCGTTCAATGTGGGAGAGAGGCTGGTCATTCATTAAGAAGGCCGGTACCATCATCCTTCTTTCAACCATCGTGGTCTGGTTTACGTCCTTCTTCGGTTTTACATCGGAAGGGTTCAGGATGCTGGCTGAGGACGAGCTGGAGCTTTCGATACTGGCAAGGATAGGAAGTGCAGTCGCATGGATATTCATTCCTTTAGGATGGGGAAACTGGCAGGCTGCCGTTGCTTCGATCACGGGACTTGTGGCAAAGGAAAATATAGTGGGAACCATGGGAATACTCTACGGCAGCGGAGAAATGACTGCATGGCAGGCTCTGTCGCTGGCATTTACAGGGGTAACCGGTTATTCCTTCCTGGTATTTAATCTGCTCTGCGCACCCTGCTTTGCAGCCATCGGCGCGATCAAGCGTGAGATGAACAATGCGAAATGGACCTGGTTTGCGATAGGCTATCAGTGCGGTTTTGCCTATGTAGTGGCATTCATGATAACCCAGTTCGGAAATGCGGCAACTGGCAACGTGAATGTAATCGGGCTCGTCGTTGCAGTCGCAGCCCTGGCAGTTATCCTGTATATGCTGTTCTTCAAGAAGTATAAAGAGGCGGATAAGCTGACAGTAGCTAATGTCACCGGCTGATGAACAGACCGGCGGGATATACTACTTCAGATTAACGTAGGTTACGTTTTCTTCCTTGGTAAGCTCCAGGGAAGAAAACTGTTCCAGGAATTTGCTGAGCTTTGATGCTCCGTAGTTTCTGGTATCGAAATCAGGGTAGCGGCGCTGCAGGCTGTTGCCTAAGGATGCGATGTTCATGCCGCGTTCATCGTCATTCATATCGATTATCTGTTTTACAGCCTTTTCTATCGTAGAAAGCTTGGTCAGGTTATTGGCCGAGCTTTTTCCGTTTTCGGAGGCCTTCTTTGCAGAGGTCTGCTTTGAAGATGCGGTTTTTCCCGTGGATCTGGTCTTGGGCTTGGTCTGGTTCTGCTCCTTATAGAGCACGTCCAGCATCTTAAAGGAATCGCAGGCCTTGATAAGAGCAGCGGGAGTTTTGCTTTCGCCCATTCCCACAACGGTCTTTCCTTCTTCCTTCAGCGTTGCCGCGAGCCTCGTGAAATCAGAGTCGCTGGACACCAGGCAGAAACCGTCAACATTATTGGTGTAGAGTATCTTCATGGCATCTATGATAAGCGCCGAGTCAGAAGAATTCTTGCCGAAGGTATTATTAAACTGCTGCATGGGGATTATGGAATTTTCCAGCAGGGTTTTCTTCCAGGAAGCGCTGGACTGCTGGGTCCAGTCTCCGTACGCCCTCTTGATGGTGACATCCCCGTAGTTGCTGGCTTCATCCATGATGAGACCTATATATTTCTGTGACACGTTTTCGCTGTCTATAAGCACTGCAAATCTTTTTGTTTCAGACATTTTTTCCTCTTTTCATAACAGACTGTAAGCAAATCAGGTTTCATTATACCATAGGCCGGCTTTTCTTGACATAAGGAGACTGCATCGTTAAAATCTTAGAAGTGCGAAAATACAGCTGTGAAAGGAAAAAATGATGGCCGATAAGAAAAAAATGGTCGAATCCATAACTTCAATGGAAGAGGATTTCGCCCAGTGGTATACAGATGTAGTAAAAAAAGCCGAACTGATCGATTATTCCAGCGTTAAAGGCTGCCTTATCATAAAGCCCGCGGGATACGCCCTTTGGGAAAATATCCAGGCCGATATGGACAGGCGCTTCAAGGAAACCGGCGTGGAGAATGTTTACATGCCTCTTTTCATTCCGGAGAGCCTCTTAAATAAAGAAAAGGATCACGTGGAAGGTTTCGCTCCCGAGGTTGCCTGGGTAACCTACGGCGGCGGACAGCAGCTGGAGGAAAGGCTCTGCGTACGCCCCACCTCTGAAACCCTGTTCTGTGATTTTTACAAAAATGAAATAGAGTCTTACAGAGACCTGCCGAAGGTTTACAATCAGTGGTGCTCCGTTGTCCGCTGGGAAAAGACCACGAGGCCCTTCTTAAGATCCCGTGAATTCCTGTGGCAGGAAGGCCACACCATGCATGAGACCGCAGAGGATGCGGAAGCACGTACGGTACAGATGTTAAATGTATATGCTGACTTCTGTAAGGAAACCCTGGCTCTTCCCACTATCCGTGGAAGAAAGACGGATAAGGAAAAGTTTGCGGGTGCGGTAGCCACATATACGATAGAAGCCATGATGCATGACGGCAAGGCTCTGCAGTCCGGAACCAGCCATAATTTCGGTGACGGCTTTGCCCAGGCCTTTGGCATACAGTTCACCGGCAGGGATAATAAGCTCCATACGCCTCACCAGACTTCCTGGGGTGTTTCCACCAGGATAATCGGTGCCGTAATAATGGTTCACGGTGATAATGATGGTCTGGTACTGCCTCCCAGGATCGCGCCCACACAGGTTGTGATCGTTCCGATAAAGCAGAATGCGGACGGGGTTCTTGAGGCTGCAAATAAGCTTAAGGACAGTCTGCCCGGCATCAGGGTAAAGGTGGATGATTCCGATAAATCTCCGGGATACAAGTTCGCCGAGCAGGAGATGAGGGGCTTCCCCATAAGGATAGAGATAGGTCCCAAGGATATAGAGAACGGCAGCTGCGTGGTTTGCAGAAGGGATACCCGTGAAAAGACCACTGTACAGATCTCTGAGATCAGTGAATATATTCCGAAGCTTCTCGATACGATACATGATGATATGTATGCGAGGGCTGAGAAGCACCTTAAGGAAAATATCTTTGATGCGAAGACCTATGATGAATTCAAGGATATCGCGGATAATAAGCCCGGCTTCATAAGAGCCATGTGGTGCGGAGATGTGGAATGTGAAGACACAATAAAGGCAGATACAACGGTTACCAGCCGCTGCATGCCCTGGGAGGATCAGGAAAAGATATCAGACACCTGTGTCTGCTGCGGAAAGAAGGCAAAGCACCTGGTTTACTGGGGAAAAGCATATTAAAAAGGAGAAAGATCAATGAAAGTACTTGTTATCAACTGTGGTAGTTCGTCTCTTAAGTACCAGCTCATCAATACCGAGGATGGTACGGTTTATGCCAAGGGACTCTGTGAGAGGATAGGAATTGACGGCAGCGCCCTTGAATATAAAAAGGGAGATGCGGATAAAACCGTTGAAAAGATCCCGATGAAGGATCATACGGATGCGGTAAACGCCGTTATAAAGAAGCTTACGGATAAGGAAGTGGGCGTGGTTTCTTCCTTAAGCGAGATAAATGCAGTGGGACATCGTCTGGTACACGGCGGAGAGAAATTCTCCGATTCTGTTCTGATCAACGAGGAAGTGATCAAGGCTGTTGAGGAATGCAGCGAACTGGCTCCTCTTCACAACCCTGCAAACATCATCGGTGTAAGGGCCTGCGAGAAGGTTATGCCCGGAGTTCCCCAGGTGGGAGTATTTGACACAGCCTTCCATCAGACCATGGAGCCCAAGGCTTTCCTTTACGGTATACCCTATGAATACTATAAGAAGTACAAGGTTCGCCGCTACGGTTTCCACGGAACCAGCCATGATTTCGTATCAAAGCGCGCGGCTGAGATACTCGGAAAAGATATAAAGGATCTGAAGATCATCGTATGCCACCTCGGAAACGGAGCTTCCATAAGCGCCGTTAAGGGCGGAAAGTCCGTTGACACATCCATGGGTCTTACCCCCCTTGAAGGACTGATAATGGGTACACGTTCAGGTGACCTGGATCCTTCCGTGATCACCTTCATCATGCAGAAGGAAAACCTCTCTGCAGCAGAGGTGCTGGATGTGCTGAATAAGAAGTCCGGTGTGTTGGGTCTTTCCGACGGATTTTCATCCGACTTCCGTGATCTTGCGGAGGCGGCCGATAACGGAAATAAGCAGGCGGACACGGCGCTTGAAGCCTATGCATTAAGAGTTGCAAAGTATATCGGAGCATACACTGCCGAGATGAACGGAGTTGACGCTATCGTATTCACGGCAGGAGCCGGAGAGAACAACGGAGAAGTAAGAAAGAGGGTCTGCCGGTATCTCGGCTTCCTCGGCACCAGCTTTGATGAAGAAAAGAATAAGCTCAGAGGCCAGGAATTCTTCTTAAGCAAGCCCGAGGACAAGGTTCAGATCATGGTTGTTCCCACTGATGAAGAGCTTTCCATTGCGAGACAGACGGTAGAGGTATTAGCTAATTGACCATCACCCTTCCTGAAAAGGCAGAAAAAATAATAAGCATGATAGAGGACGCAGGCTTCGAGGCATACGCTGTCGGAGGCTGCGTCCGTGATTTCCTGCTGAAAAAAATCCCCCACGACTGGGATATCACCACCAGCGCCCTTCCCCGGGAGATAAAAAAGATCTTCCGCCGCACAGTGGACACCGGTATCGCCCACGGGACAGTAACGGTGCTGATGGGAAAAGAGTCCTTTGAAGTCACCACCTACAGGGTTGACGGCAAGTACAGCGATAACCGGCATCCGGACAAGGTGGAATTTACAAGGAGCCTGGAAGAAGACCTGAAAAGGCGGGATTTTACGATAAATGCTTTTGCCTACAGTCCGGCAAAGGGAGTGATCGACCTTTTTCACGGGATGGAGGACCTGTCTTCCCATGTGATAAGGGCGGTGGGAAATCCGGAGGAACGTTTCGGAGAGGATGCCCTGCGCATATTAAGAGCTTTCCGCTTTTCAGCCCAGCTAAATTTTTCCATAGAGGAAAAGACTCTTGAAGCGGCCTCGAAATTAAAAGAGAACCTAAGATTCATTTCAGCGGAGAGGATAAGGGACGAACTGACAAAGCTCCTCATATCGGATCATCCGGAGAGATTTGAAGCGCTCTACGATAACGGCATCAGCGCCGTGATCCTTCCGGAATTTGATAAGTGCATGGATTTTACCCAGAATAATCCCCACCACGCATATACGGTGGGCAGACACATTCTGGAATCCCTTAAATATATTAACCGCGACACGTTAGATAAGTTCAGGGATATCCTTCCCTCCGATATCAAAACAGAGGATCTCTTAAAGTACCTGAGATTCACCATGCTGCTTCACGATATCGGAAAGTGTGAATGCAGGACGGTGGATGAGGAGGGGATCGACCATTTCCACGGACATGCGGCCATAAGCGAGAAGATCGCGGTAAATGTCCTTAAAAGACTAAAGTTCGACAATCATTCGATAGATGTGATCTCGAAACTGGTCCGCCACCATGATTACCGGCCGGACAGTGATATCCGGAATGTGCGCCGCGCGGTAAACAGAATGGGAGAGGACATCTTCCCCCTGCTTTTCCCTGTGAGATACGCGGACCTCATGGCCCAGAGCGATCATAAAAGGCGGGAAAAGTTTGAAAAAGAGGAAAACCTGCTGGCTCTGTACAGGGAAATACTGGCATCCAAGCCCTGTCTTTCCCTTAAGGATCTCCGGATAGACGGTGGTGCGCTGATAAAAGAAGCCGGCATGAAGAGCGGCAAAGAACTCGGGGATATGCTAAAATACCTTTTGGAACAGGTTCTGGAGGAACCTTCATGGAACGAAAGGGAAAAGCTCCTGACAATAGCCAGGGAGGAACTGTCAAAAGAGAAGAAAAAGACGGAGTAAAGCTGGAACTCAGCACTGTCGGCATGGAAAAGGCCGTGCCCGGGGTCAAACAGGACGTGCCCGTGATGGCCAGATTCCTGAGTGACGAGCTGACAGACAAGGACCGTAAAAAAATGGAGCGGGAGTATCCGAGAAAGAAGAAGCCCCTGCCCCGTTTTCTTAAGATTGCCCTGGGACTCAGTCTTTTTGCGGCATTTTCTGTTCTGGCGCTGATCGGCGTAAATTATCTGTACACTCAGACCACTGCGGAGGAGTCTCCGGAAGAAGCTGCGGATGAGTCGAAGGCGATCGTTTCCGACAATGATCTGAAGGCCGAGGGAACGGTCATAATCGTTGATATAAATAAAAAAGAAAAGAAGATCCGTTTTCGTGACCCCGTTTCCAACGAAGAATATGTCCTGAATTATACGGGTTCTACAGTCTATGAAGACCCCTATGGCAATCCTATGGTGGTAGATCAGCTGAAGATCGGGGATATAGTTGATATCCTGGTCTCTGTCCATTCATCAAATCTTTCCTCAGTAAAACAGAATCATGATGAAGGCGCGTTCTCCCTTACCGATATCACGGACTATGACATCAGTATCAATAAGGGAATTTTCTCCTATGACGGCAGGAATTACAGGATATTAAAGGGATGTCTCGTCATGTCCGGCGATTCCCCCAGCTCATTTAAGGAGATAAAGAAGGGGGACGTGCTGAGTGTCAGAGGCATAGGACAGGATATCTATACGGTGACGCAGACCGGCGGCAACGGCTATGTCCGGATCACGGGTGCGGAATCCTTTACCGGAGGCTGGATAGAGCTTGGCAATATAATACGTCCCATTGAAGACGGGATGATACTGACTGTTCCCGAGGGGAACTATACGATGTCCGTAACATACCATCATTACGGCGGGACGAAAAATGTGGCTGTGGTAAGGGGAAAGGAGACCCGGGTAGATGTAGGCGATCTGAAGGGAGATCTGTTAAAGACCGGCGTGATCACCTTTACCTTTGAACCCGTGGAAGCGAACCCCGCAGTATATGTGGACGGGAAGCTCGTTGTTAAGGAAAATCCCCTGGAGCTGGATTACGGCGTACATACCCTGGATATCAGGGCACAGGGCTATCAGGACATCCATAAGTATCTGAAGGTGGGGCAGCCCATGGCCAATCTGGCAATAATACTGGAAGAGGATGACGAGGATACGGCAAGCTCCAACAGCTCTGACAGAAATACAGGGAAAAAGTCTGAGGACAAGAGCCCGACTGATCCCATTCCTTCGGAACTGCTGCCGGAAACCTTTAAGAAAAATACTGGTAATACTACCAACAGTTCTTCAGCCGGGAACGGAGAAAACGGTTCTTCCGCCGGGATCGGAGAAGCTGCTCAAACGGATGATACGGAAACCGTAACTACCGATGTGTCTCAGCTTTACATTGACGGCCCCGAGGGCGCGGAGGTTTACTATGACGGCGCCTATAAGGGTATTGCGCCCTGCCACTTCACGAAGAACGGCGGAACGCATGTCATCACTCTTATGAGGAACGGCTATGAGACAAAGAGCTATACTCTGAACTTATCCAGCGGCACCGGCAACGAGTCTTATTCATTTAATGAGCTTATCGAAGAAAATGATGCGTGAGTATCAGCGAGTCTGATACCCGCAGTCTTTGTTTTTTCACGTAAAAAGTGGTACACTTAAACAGATTATAACTATATAAAAAGAGGAGCATTATGTCAGCAAAAGGAAAACCGTATTATATTACTACTGCCATTGCCTATGCATCGGGGAAGCCCCATATAGGCAATACTTATGAGATCATTCTGGCGGATTCCATAGCCCGTTTCAAGAAAAGACAGGGATATGATGTAAGGTTTCAGACCGGAACCGACGAGCATGGCCAGAAGATAGAGGACAAGGCTAAGGAAGCGGGCATTACCCCCAAGGAATATGTGGATAAGACCGCCGCAGAGATAAAGCGGATATGGGATCTGATGAATACGGACTATGACCGTTTCATAAGGACTACGGATGAAGACCATGAAGCCCAGGTTCAGAAGATTTTTAAAAAGCTCTATGATCAGGGAGATATCTACAAGGGTTCATATGAAGGCATGTACTGCACGCCCTGCGAATCCTTCTGGACAAACGCCCAGCTCGTGGACGGAAAATGTCCCGACTGCGGAAGACCCGTACATCCCGCCCATGAGGAAGCCTACTTCTTCAAGATGAGCAAATATGCGAACCGGCTTATCGAGCACATTGAGAGCCATCCGGAATTCATACAGCCCGTCCAGAGAAAGAACGAGATGATGAATAACTTCCTGAAGCCGGGCCTGCAGGATCTCTGTGTTTCAAGAACCAGCTTCAAGTGGGGCATCCCCGTTGATTTCGATCCGAAGCACGTGGTATACGTGTGGCTGGACGCGCTGGCAAATTACGCCACGGGTATAGGCTATGATGCGGACGGAAATCATTCCGATATGTACAGGAAATACTGGCCTGCAGATCTCCACCTTATCGGAAAGGACATCATCCGCTTCCATACGATCTACTGGCCTATTTTCCTGATGGCTATGGGCGAGCCTCTGCCGAAGCAGATATTCGGACATCCCTGGCTTCTGCAGGAAGACGGCAAGATGAGCAAATCCAAGGGAAATGTGATCTATGCCGATGACCTGGCGAAGATCTTCGGCGTTGATGCGGTGCGCTATTTTGTGCTCCACGAGATGCCCTTCGAAACCGACGGAGTCATTTCCTGGGATCTGATGGTGGAGAGGTTCAATTCAGACCTTGCGAACACCCTCGGCAATTTAGTAAAGCGTACCATTTCCATGAGCAACCAGTATATCGGCGGAGTTATCGAGAATAAAGAGACCGCTGAGGCCGTGGATGACGACCTTCATGCTGTGGTTCTCGGTACCAGGGATCAGGTTATAAAGGATATGGAGGGTCTCAGGGTAGCAGACGCCCTTACCCATATCTTCAATCTGTTCAAGCGCTGCAATAAGTATATAGACGAGACAGAGCCCTGGATCCTGGGTAAGGATGAGGCAAAGTATCCCCGTCTCAGCACCGTACTCTACAACCTTGCGGATTCCATAGTTATCGGAGCAGCCCTTCTGTATCCCTTCATGCCGGAAACAGCGGAGAAGATACTGAAGCAGCTGAATACGGAGCTGCCGGAACTGGATGACCTGAATACCGCAGGACGCTTTGCGAGCGGAACCCATGTTACGGATGATCCGGAGACTCTTTTCCAGAGGGCAAAGAGCGAGGATGTGGCAAAGGTAGTGGAAGCTCTCTATCCCTCAAAGAAAGAGGAAAAGGCTGAGACAAAGAAGGAGAAGAAAGCTCCCGCTCCGGCCGAATTCGATTTTGATAAGGCTCAGAACAGAGAAAATATAGTGTTTGACGACTTCGCAAAGTGCGAATTCCGAGTTGGAGAGATCATGGAAGCAGAAGCTTTGGAAAAATCCGAAAAGCTTCTGAAGTTCAAAGTGCGTATCGGAAGTGAAGAGAGGCAGATCCTCTCCGGTATAAAGAAGTATTATCCCGATCCTTCAAAGCTGATAGGCATGAAGGTAATGGCTATAACCAATCTGCCGCCCAGGAAAATGGCGGGCTTTGAATCCCAGGGAATGCTCCTTTGCGCAGAGGATAAGGACGGAAATTTAGCGCTTATGACAGTTGATGACAAAGTAGCTGCAGGAGCGGAGATCTCATAATGAAGCCTGAAATCATCACTTACCTGTCAAGGGATGAGGAAACCACCATATATGCCGAGAAGTACGTCCCCGAAAAAGAGGTAAAGGGCGTACTTATAGTTGCCCATGGAATGAACGAGTATTTCGGGCGCTATAAGGAGATGTGTGAATTCCTTGCCCATGAGGGTTATGTGGTGGCGGGACCGGATCTCCTGGGTCATGGACATACTGCCAGGGATTATCAGGGAGAATTCGGCTATTTCGCAGAGAACGACGGGGCTACGGTCGTGGTCCGGGATGTTCACAGATTAAAGAAGATGGTGCAGGAGGATTATCCCGATAAGCCGGTATTTCTTCTGGGCCACAGCATGGGTTCCTTTATCGCGAGGAACTATATAGAAATGTATGGCAGCGGCATACAGGGCGTTATCATCATGGGAACCGGGAGCTTTAATGAAATCCTTATTCATCTGGAGAAGCTCTATATCAGGTTCAGCGCCCTCTTTGGCGGCTGGCATAAAAGAGACAGCTTCTGTACAAGGGTTTCTGTCGGACAGTTTGCACGGCTTTTTCCCGAGGACGGTCCTTCAGGCTGGACCTGCAGCCGAAAGGAAGTCCGCGACGACTTTTCAGATGACAGCCTGAAAGGGAAGGGGTTCGTATTAAACGGTTATTACTGTCTCCTGGAGATGATCCTCCGTATGCAGGACAGGAAGCGGATGGCGAAGATCCCCCATTCCCTGCCGGTATTTTTTATGTCCGGAGAACAGGATCCCGTGGGAGAGAACGGGGAAGCGGTCAGGGCTCTTGCAGACAGGTACAGGGCGGATGGCTTTAAGGATGTGAGCTGCAAGCTTTATCCCGGAGCCAGGCATGAGATATACCATGAGACCGACAGATATCAGGTATTTTTTGACATTATGGAATTTATGAAGAATCATTCTTCAGGGAATTAAAATATGAAAAAAATAATATGTACCCTGCTGACAGCAGTGCTGGTACTTGCAAATATGTCCTTCGCGGCGGCAGCTAACGTAACGGAGATCACCTGGGATAACGAGGATCAGGGAAGTAAAAAATCAGAAAAGAAAAAGGATATGTCAAAGCCCTATCTGGCTCTCGGACAGGATCTGACATCCCAGCAGCTGGCCACGGTATTAAGCCTTATGGGGCTGGCGGGAAATGACATTTCCGGTTACAACGTGGTCTATGTGACCAACGCCGAAGAACATCAGTATTTAGACAATTACATTTCGCCCTCCGTTATAGGGACGAAGGCCCTCTCCTCCGTGCTGGTACAGCCGAGGGAAAAGGGACACGGCATAAAGGTTGAGACAAAGAACATCAATTACTGCACCGAGGGAATGTACATCAACGCCCTGGCGACGGCAGGAGTCACGGATGCGGATATCATAGTGGCGGCTCCCTCCAGTATTTCCGGAACATCTGCCCTTATCGGGGCTTTGAAGGCCTATGCCGAGATGACGGATACAAAGGTGAATGAAAAGGCTCTGGACACTTCCTTAGATGAGCTGGTGACGACCGGTGAGCTGGAGAGCGCATTAAGCAGTGCTGACAGCGATGACGTGGAAGCCATGGTAGCCTTTGTGAAGGCGCAGATCGCAAAGAGAGACCTTAACAGCCGGGAGGATATAGAGAAGGCCGTCAGAAAGGCCATCGATGAGTACAATGCCGAAAAGGGTACGAATATCACCCTCACGGAAGAGCAGATCAGGCGTATTGTTGATGTAATGATAAAGATAAAGGCTTTAGGTCTCGACTATGATACCCTGCTGGATCAGGCGGGTGAGATCTATAAATCCATGGGAGGCGACTTTTCAAAGTTAACGGAAGACGATATAGCCGGTGCCATAGAAAAGAATAAATGGAAGGTTGCAGGCGCTGTGGTGAAGTCCTATGTCACGAATGTTGTGAATAAGGTCGGAGACTTTATCGGCGGGCTCTTCGGGAAAAAATGAGCAGCTATATCAGGGCCGTTACGGAAACCGAATACTCCGATGCCATGGAAACGGTGTGGAAAATCTTCCTGAAGTTTAATTCTTCCGATTACGGAATAGAGGGCATCGACAATTTCAGGAAATTTCTGGTGGATGAGCTCCTCTACAAGATGTATATGAACGGGGTGTACCGGGTCTTCGCCTTTTTTGCGGACGAGAAGATCGAAGGAGTGGCATCAGTCAGGAACCAAAACCATCTGTCGCTGCTGTTTGTGAGTGGGGAGTATCAGAAAAGAGGAGTGGGAACTGCGCTGTTAAATTACGTCTGCAAGTACTGCTCGGAATATGAAGGGCAGAAAGAGATAACGGTAAATTCATCGCGCTTTGCCCAGGACTTTTACAGGAAGTACGGATTTACCGAAACGGGAGATGAACAGGAAAGCGACGGAATACGCTATCTGCCAATGAAATACGTAATAAATTCAGGAGGAAAAGATTGAATATACTGGTATGTGATGACGACAGGGAAATAGTAGAAGCGGTGGAGATATACCTCACCCAGGAGGGATATGATGTCTATAAGGCCTTTGACGGACTACAGGCGCTGGACATCATAAAAAATAACGAGATACAGCTTCTTATCATAGATGTGATGATGCCGAGGCTGGATGGTATCCATGCGGTACTGGAGCTGAGAAAGACCAGCTCAATACCGGTTATCATGCTTTCCGCAAAAACCGAGGATACGGACAAGATCCTGGGACTCAATGTGGGAGCGGACGATTATCTGCCGAAGCCCTTTAATCCGCTGGAACTGGTGGCCAGGGTAAAAAGCCAGTTAAGGCGCTATACCAAGCTCGGCACTCTGGCTGAGGACGGATCCGACATCTATTCGGTAGGCGGGCTGTCCATAAATGATGCGGATAAGACGGTTACGGTGGACGGAGAGCCGGTAAAGCTCACGCCCATCGAATACAATATCCTGCTGCTCCTTGTAAGGAACGCGGGAAAGGTCTTTTCCATAAACCAGATTTACGAGAGTATCTGGAATGAGGATGCGATAGGAGCGGATAATACCGTTGCGGTGCACATCCGTCATATCCGGGAAAAGATAGAGATTAACCCCAAGGAGCCCAAGTATCTGAAGGTGGTATGGGGCGTAGGATATAAGGTTGAAAAGCAGTGAAAGAAATGATATCGGAGAACGGCAGAAAGGCGATCCTGGTCCTTGTTGAGGAATTACTGGTGGTTCTGGCGGTGCTATGTCTCACGACCACCGCTATATCGGTAACCAGAATTGACAACAATTTCAGCGTAATGCACCGTACTCCGGTCTTTGAGCAGTCGGATCTCTTCCGGAACATGGTGGCGGACAGGATAGTTGAGATCGTCCAGAGCTCCGGATTAAAGAGTAATTTCGAGCGTGACGGGGAGTTCTACGGCAGAAAGATCGTGGACCTGGCTGAGTACGTGGAAGACGGAAAAATGTCGGGACAGCAGACCAGAAGCGTGGGCTACAAGCTCTCCGACCTTATTCACTGGAGCCGTAAAGGCCTGAAGTACAAATACATTGAGGACAGGGACGCCATCACGGCAGATGCCGAGATGCCTGAGACCTATGAGGAAGGGGAACTTTCCGGCGGAGAGGGAGTCAGTATAAAGCTTGATGAAGAATATGCTCCGGCCCACGGCAGATCCCTCTTCGACTATTCAAATGATAAATACAGTGACGAGGATCTTCTCCGGCTTCTAGAACAGTCTCTTTCGAAGGTGAAGGAAGATTATCAGGACTATAAGGAACTGGGGGTAGAATTAAGGAATGACAATACTAATGTCAGATTTTTCCTGTCAGATTACGCCAATACAAATATCTACTCCAATATAGATTCGGGTTCCTTTCAGGAAGATGACACGATAAAGACCTACGGACAGTATCTGATCCTGGACTCAAAGAATCTGGAATATGAAAGCAATATGCATGTCAGCGATGCGTATCTCTTCAATATGATGACGGATTTAAAGGATCACTTTGACGGGAATTACTATTTGGAATTTGCGATAGATACGGATTATCCGGTGGTGGACTCTATAAGCGCCGCCAGGGATGAATATTACCGTTACCGTCCGGTCATTCAGGCAGCGACAATGGGTGCCATAGTATTTATCATAGGCGCATTCCTCTGTCTTGTGGCTCTGACGCTATCCGCCAGAAATACCATAGTCGGATTTGACAAGATATGGGCGGAGATCGCAGGTTTTGTATATATCTTTGTGGGGATGAAGGGACTCCTCTTCGTCGCGGAAAAAACCTATGAGCTGAGAATGGTCAGGATAGAAGCCCTCTGTATGGCAGGAGGAGGGGCTGCGGTATTAAATCTCCTTTTCATCACAGGATATTTCAGCCTGGTCCGGAGAATAAAGGCGGGAACCCTGTACCGGGACAGCCTTACCAACAACATACTGCAGAAATGCGAGTATATATCCGCAGGAATAACGGGACTGCCGTCGGGACCTTTTATCATTATCAGGACTCTGCTGACCTTCGGGGCAGTACTGGCCATGAATTTCTTCCTCTTCTTTATGGGGATGGACAATTACGACAACAGGTACTACATCATTTTAGCAGCTGTGGATACCATTATTTTTATAGTAATGCTCCATAAGGTGTTCCAGCGCCGCAGGATACTGAAGGCGGTACAGGGATCTGGAGAAGGCAGCGCGCCGGAAGAGATCGATCTAAGCGGACTTAACGGTGACAACAGGGAGCTGGGCAGGGCCATCAATTCCATGAGGGAAGGACTGACCAGTGCGATAAAGTCCTCCATAAAGACAGAGAAGCTGAAGGCGGACCTCATCACCAATGTGTCCCATGATATCAAGACGCCCCTGACTTCCATCATAAACTATGTGGATCTCCTGAAGCGACGGGATATACAGGATGAAAAGGCCAGAGAATATATCGATGTCCTGGATCAGAAGTCCATGAGGCTGAAGACCCTGACAGAGGATCTGGTGGAGGCGTCGAAGATCACCTCCGGCAATATCTCCATAGAGCCGGTGAAGCTGGACATGGGTATGATGATAAGCCAGATGGAAGGGGAAGTAGCGGAGAAATTCGGGGAGGCCCATCTTACCCTGGTGACAAATATTCCTGAGGAGCCGGTTTATATCTATGCTGACGGCAGAAGGCTGTTCAGGGTTTTAGATAATATATACGGAAATGTGGCGAAATACGCCATGCCGGATACCAGGGTCTATGCGGATCTGAAAGCAGATGATAAAAAAGCGGAGTTTACGCTGAAAAACATATCAAAACAGGCGCTGAACATAGACGCCTCCGAGCTTACAGAGCGATTTATACGGGGGGATGTAAGCCGTTCCACAGAGGGAAGCGGTCTGGGTCTATCCATAGCAGAAAGCCTGACCGAACTGCAGAATGGTGAATTCAAGGTTAATCTGGACGGAGATCTTTTCAAGGTTACATTGGGGTTTGAGAGGATGGAATGAGAGAGGGCATAAGCAGCAAAGATATATGCAGGATCATTTTAGAGGCGCTGAGGCTCATAGATAAGCGTCTTATTGATCATGGCGAAAGAGTAGCCTATCTGATATGGCGGATGATGGAGTACAAAGGCGGCTTCGAGGAATACGAGCTGGCTGAGTACGCCTTTATCGCGGCTCTGCATGATATCGGTGCATTTAAGGTGGAACGCGGAAAGGACGTACTGGACTTTGATGTGGCGCATCCCATGAAGCACTCCATCTACGGCTATCTTTTCATGAAGTACACCTCTCCGATAGAGGAACGCTCAAAGATACTGATGTACAGTCATATAGATTTCCTGCAGCTTAAGGATGTTAATTTCGAGGGTAAGGAGATCTCGGAATACATCCATTTGGCCGGCAGATATGACCTTTTCCACAATTCCCTGGGAGACAGGTTCGGAATACAGAACTTAAAAGCCTACGAGGGAAAGAAATTCTCTGCCAGAAATATCGAGCTTTTAGAGAGCGCGCTGGTAAAAAATGATGTAGAGGATAAGTTCAGGGACGGTTCCTACAAGAAAGAGCTGAACGAGCTGTGGAAGGGACTTCTTTTCTCCGAAAAGGAAAAGCAGATCTATATCCGGATGCTGATCTATATCTCCGGTTTTAATGATGAATACAACGTCATTAATACGATGACAAGTACGATGGTGGCAACGGAGATAGCCGGCCGCATACCATCCTTCAGTCAGGAGGAGATGACAGAGCTTTTCATCGGCAGCGCCCTGCATGATATCGGAATGCTCACGGTTCCGGAGGAGATAATAAACGCTCCCAGAAAACTGACGGATGATGAGATGAAAAAAGTCCGCAGCCATGTGGAGACACTGGAGAATGTGCTGAAGGACAGGGTGAGCGACGGCATTATGAAGATCGCCCTGGGACACCATGAAAGACTGGATGGCAGCGGGTATCCATACGGCTGGACCGTGGATCAGATGTCAGAGGGGCAGAAGATACTGCAGGTTGCGGATATCGTTACGGCCCTTACCTGTGAAAGAGCCTATCATCCCGCCAAAAATAAGGAATCTGTTATAAGGATCCTGGAGGATGAGATGAACAGAAATAAATATGATCGGGAAGTGGTGATGACCTTTATCCAGGATTATGATAATATAATGACTGTTGCCAGATCCAGATCGGAAGAAATGCTGTCAATGTTTAAAGAACTTAAGGTCAGGTACGAAAAAGTAAGAAGTACCCTGATGAGATGATCCAAGGAGGTATAAAATGGATACGATTACGAAAGACACAACCATAGGAGATATTTTAAGGATAAAGCCCGATGCTGTTCCCGTACTCATGGAGATAGGGATGCACTGCATAGGCTGTCCCTCATCTGCGGCTGAGACCATAGAGGAAGCAGCCATGGTTCACGGAGTGGATGCTGATCAGCTGGTTGAAAAGCTGAATATGGCCTGATCCGGAAATTGTCTGAATAAAAGGATCAAAAAAGTCCCCTGCCATTATGACAGAGGACTTTTCGTTTTGTCGTAATTATGAAAGTAAATATCAGATTTCCGAAAGAACCTGCAGAGCATCATTTTCGATCATCGGAGCGACATGCTCATCGAAATATGCCTGTACCGAAGGTGTATAGCTCTCAACGGAAGCATATTCGGTGATGATATTGCAAACCTTATTGAAGGCTTCCGGAGTAAGGGAGGTCTTTCTCACTATGAGATAGTAAAGTCCCTCGGCCGGATCCTTGTAAAGCGTATTCTGACCGTCGTAAAGACCCTTAAGGATATGTGCCAGCTCAATAAGAGTGTCCATGCTCTTAAAGGAATAGAGCTTTATGATATCCACGGGAACGGTTATCTGTATATTTTTACCGTCGGCAGTAGTGGAGACGGGCTTCTGTCCTGTCGTGGTGATATCCTGCAGGAGATGCTGGTCACCCTTGATGGCTTTATTTGCATTCTGAATGGTGTCATGAAGCTTTTTTACCAGATCGATGACATCATCGGCGCCATAGCTGGAAATGCCGGTGGCGTCACTGTCGCCTGAAATATCGCTGTCATCCTTGAGATCCGGTGCAAAACGGGAGAACCTGGTATCCAGTTCTTCGGGATCCTCAACCTTGGTGATAACTAGGACGATAGCCTCTCCCGAAAGAGGAATAGCCTCTATCATGAGGGGGATATCCTCGGCCTCAAATCCGAACTGATAGCTTGCCTGCTGTATCATATCTTTAAAAAAGCCCCTGGCCTTTTCTGTACCGTAAGCCAGTTCGCTGAGCTTTATCTTGCGCTCACTCAGATCGCTTTTCGTAAGGGTGCATCTGATAGTTCTGTCATTGACTTTTTCAATCTTCATACGGACGCGATCCTCCTTTGTCTTTAATCTAATCAGTTATTTTTATACTATTTTACTTATATAGTCAAGCTTTATCTGAAAGCAGATAAAAAAAATAATATATTTTTAATAAATCCCTTGCCATTTAAAATAATTGTTGTATAATCTTTTTCACGGGTCGGCTGACAAATCTTTGACAAAGATGCGGAGAGGAGGTCAGCACCACCGCAGTTCGTATTCATTTCATTCCGGTTTCCGGAGATTTTCCAACATGAACGAATGACGAAAGCTCTTTCTGTAATTATTATATCGGCATTTCCATGAAGAAATATAAGTAATGAATTCGGAAAATATCTTTAATTCTCTGATATGATCTGCGGTAAAAAGCATCCTGTCGGACGGCCTGAAAAAAGGTATATCGGGGTATGTTTGAAACGGGATATATCACAGACACTCCTTTTATTTCAGCATATCTCCGGTAAAAAAGGGGGTAGAAAATGAACGACTCATGTGATGCATTAAGCAGCAAACTCCGGCTTCTGTCTACTTTGAGCTATTATGCAAATCACGGGATAAAACTCTTTGTGCAGGATAAACTCCTGTCTCCCGAGCAGACGGTTCAGACAGTCATGGAGGGCGGAAACTGCTATATGGCTGATTATGTAGATGACGATCTCGGCGAATTATCCGAGATAAGATTCGACAGGGTGGACCATCTCGTCTGAGCCCTGAAATGGCACGATCATAACCTTAAACAGCCCTTTTTGCACTTAATATGTCCACAGGCGCCCCAAATGCTTACATGACGTATGTGCGGAGGGCTGTTTTGAAACATGTGTTTGTGATACAATACACTTTATGAGATTAGACGATAAAGATTTTGACGATCTTGAAATAGAAGATATAGAAACCGTAAAAAAGAGAATAGAGCGGAAGAAAAAGGGAAGGAAAAGAAGGCGCGGCAGGGACGGCGCTTCTCTTTCGTCCGCAAAAATACCGCTTTTTGCCGGAGCTGTCATACTCCTCCTTATCATCATCATAAGTGTCGGAAAGAGCAAAGTGGATGAGATAAAGGACTTTAAGGTAAATGCGGACCGGGCGGCTCTGTTCGGAGGACTCCTTAAAGATGAGGCCGGGATAATCCTGAATGACGGCTACGAAAAGGAAGCAAAGGCCTTTGTTGAAAACGGCAGGGTCTATATTCCCTATGACTATGTCAGGGAAAACCTGAATGACTGGTTCTATTATGATGAAAAGGGAGACAAGGTTCTGTACACCACGCCGGAGGGTACGGAGACCTATGATCAGGGTGAATATATAACAAAGATAAGCGGCATGCTCTGTCTCTCAGCCGATCTTTTGAAAAAATATACCGACATAGAATACAAAGAGTATTTGGAAGATGATGCTCCCTATATACATATCAGAAATACCTGGGGAAAGCATTCCGTAGCAGAAGCGGCGAAGAAGACCGCAGTCCGTACGGAGCGGAGTAATGACAGCGATATTCTTGCAGACGTTGAAAAGGGCGGCAAGGTGCGTGTTCTGGACCCCGGAGACGAATGGACCGGCATACAGACGGAAGAGGGACTCACGGGTTATGTGATAACCAAGAACCTGACTGAATATAAGGACAGCGAAGATGCGGCTCCCGGCAAGGTTCCCGAAATGGAGTTCCCGTCAACCGGCTTTAACCAGAAGATTGTGCTGGGCTGGCACCAGGTCACGAACAAAGATGCGAATAACGGTGTTTACGATATTCTGATTAAGGATACGCCCCTAAACGTACTGTCACCCACCTGGTATGCCCTGTCTGATACGGAGGGGGGATTTACGGATCTTTCCTCGCCTGATTACGTGAAAGCAGCCCACGACGCAGGTAAGCAGGTGTGGGCGGTTATCGATAATTTCAACTGCACGGATTTCAGCGCGGCAAGCGGCACGGAGGAAGTTTTAAGCTATACGGATAAGAGGCAGCGCCTCACGGACGCCCTGGTTGAAAGCGTAAAGGCATCCGGTGCTGATGGGATAAATGTGGACTTTGAAAATCTGGCCGGAGAGACCGGAGTGGATTTTGCCCAGTTCATAAAAGAACTGTCGGTGAAGGCACACGGGGCAGGCCTTCTGCTCTCTGTTGATAATTATGTGCCGGAAGCGCACTCCATGCATTATTACAGAGGAGTACAGGGTAAGGTCTGCGACTTTGTGGTGATCATGGGTTATGATGAATACAATGCGGCGTCCACCGAGCCAGGACCCGTTGCCAGTCTTGACTATGTGGAGAACGGTATAGAAAAGACCCTGACAGAGGTTGACGCATCAAAGGTAATAAACGGACTTCCCTTCTATTCCAGGATATGGGAGACGGATAACGGCGCAGTAAAGGGCACCAGAGCGCTTCCCATGACAGAGGCGGCAGAAACCCTGGCCGCTCATAATGTGACTCCCGCCTGGGATGACGGCAGCGGATGTAATTACGGTGAATACGAAAGTGAAGGCAGTCTCTGGAGGCTCTGGCTCGAGGACAGGGAATCCATGAATGCAAAGCTCAGCATGATGGACGGATACAGCCTGGCAGGTGCGGCCTTCTGGAAACTGGGGCTGGAAGACAGCTCCATTTGGCCTGATATAGAAGCCTACGCCATCGGAAATGTAGGCGGCAGCGCTCCGGCTGGGGGCGAAGAGGCGGCGGAATAATGGATACCCGGGTCATTAAAGCATATGGGGATCCTGACAGGGATAAGGCTCTTATGGAAGAGGCGGCAGAGCTCATCAAAGCCGGTGAGCTGGTGGCGATACCCACGGAAACCGTGTACGGACTTGCCGGGGACGCTCTGAATCCTCAGTCCTCATCAAAGATTTATGAAGCGAAGGGCAGACCCGCCGACAATCCGCTTATAGTACATATAGCGGAAAACGATGCTCTGCAGGGGATAGTGGAAGACGTGCCGGAAAAGGCGGAAAAGCTGATAGAAAAATTCTGGCCGGGACCCCTTACCCTTATATTCAGGAAATCTCCGGTTGTCCCGAAGGAGACCACCGGGGGACTCGATACCGTGGCTGTCAGAATGCCGGTGAATGATATCGCCCGGGAATTCATTGCGGCAGCGGGCGGATACATAGCAGCTCCCAGCGCCAACAGCTCCGGGAGACCGAGCTGCACCAGCGCAGAACATGTATATGAGGATATGCAGGGAAAGATCCCCCTCATAATAGACGGTGGAGAAGTCGGGATAGGGCTGGAGTCCACGATCGTTGATATGTCGGGATCCGTGCCCTGCCTTTTGCGTCCGGGGATCATCAGTATAGAGATGCTCCGGGAGGCAATAGGAGAGGTGGATATAGACCCTTCCATTGAAGGCGTTACGGATGAGAACGCGCATCCCAAAGCTCCGGGAATGAAGTATAAACACTATTCGCCGGAGGGTGAGCTCTATATTGTAAGAGGAGACAGGGAGGCAGTTATCTCAAAGGTAAACAGCAGCTGCCGTTCAGACCGGGAGAAGGGCCTGAAAACAGCAGTGATAGCATCCGATGAGACAAAGGAGCTGTACGAAGCGGACATTGTGGAGTCCGTAGGCAGCAGAGCAGATCCCGGCTCCATCGCGCATAATCTTTTCCGGGTTCTGAGGGACATGGATAAGAAGCATGCGGATGTGATATACAGCGAGGAATTTAATGTGTCCGGCATGGGAATGGCGATAATGAACCGCCTGGTAAGAGCAGCGGGACATAAGTATATTGATGTCAGGAAAGGAGAAACATAAATGAAAGTAGCAATAGGCAGTGATCACGGCGGATATGATCTGAAGGAGCATATAAAAAACCATTTGAAGGAAGAGGGTTATGAGGTTATAGATAAGGGCTGCGATTCAAAGGAGTCCTGCGATTATCCCGCTTTCGGACATGCGGTTGCCCATGCGGTGGCCGGCGGTGAGGCAGAAAGAGGAATAGTAATCTGTACCACCGGAATAGGAATATCCATTGCCGCAAACAAGGTTAAAGGCATCAGGGCAGCCCTCTGCACTAATGAGCTGATGGCAAAGATGACAAGGCTTCATAATGACGCCAATGTCCTGGCTTTAGGTGCGAATATTGTGGGTCCGGGGCTGGCAGAGGCCATAACAGACACATTCCTTACGGAAGAATTCTCAAAGGGCGAACGTCATGAACGCCGGATAAAGGGTATCGAGGAGGATATCTGATATTGGGCTTTAAGGGGTTTATTAAAAAGTTCATACTGTTTTCCATGACGGTTTCCCTTATCTGTACTTCGTATTCCATAGGGGGGATTCCGGTCTATGCGGAAAAAACCACATCCGAAAAGCTGGAAGAAGCGAAGAAAACAGAGGAGGAGACAGAGGACAAGCTGGATGAGACCTCGGACAAGCTGGAGGATCTGAAGGATACCCAGAGCGAATTGCAGCATAACCTGTCCAACCTCAATGATCAGTTAGAGGATGTATCCGATAAGCTTTCCGATATTGAGGGTCAGATCAAGGTAAAGGAGCAGGAGATAAAAGACACCGAAGCTGCTCTGGAAGCCGCTGAGCTGGACGCCGAAAACCAGTATAAGTATATAAAGGCCAGGATCCGCACCCAGTATGAGAAGGGCAAGCGGAGCTATTTGGAGCTTTTCCTGCAGACCACGAATTTCAGTGATTTCCTTAACCGGGCAGAGTATATTTCCAGGGTTAACCAGTATGATCAGGAAATGCTCGAACGGTATAAAGCCCAGGTGGAGGATATAAAACAGCAGAAAGCAACTTTAGAGACAGAAAAGGAAGAGCTTGATTCCCTGAGGGATGACGCTGCGGCAGAACAGGACAAGGTAAAGGGGCTCGTAGACAATACGAAAAACTCCATAACCGCTTATGCCGGAGAGATATCCGTGGCTGAAGCGGAAGCCCTTGCCTATGAGGCAAAGCTGATTGCAGCCAGAAATACGGTAAGTGCCCTCAAGGAGCAGTTAAAGAAGGAAGAAGAGCTGGCAAGGCTGTCGCAGCAGATGGCCAAGAGATCTCTGGATGAAGTCACGATCTCCGCAGGAGAAGAAGATATGCTGGCGGCTCTCATTCAGTGTGAAGCCGGAGGAGAGCCCTGGGCAGGCAAGGTAGCCGTCGGCGCTGTAGTAATGAACAGGGTAATGAGCGGAGCCTTCCCGAACACCATAACCGGAGTAATCTATCAGCCGGGACAGTTTGAGCCCGTAACCAGCGGACGTTTTGCAATAGTCCTGTCCCAGGGGGCAAATGCAGAGTGTTATAAAGCTGCCCGTGCTGCCATGAACGGTGAAAACAATATCGGCGAATGCCTGTTCTTCCGTACCGTGGTTCCCGGAATAAAGGGTACGATAATAGGACATCACGTATTCTATCTGTACTGGACAGGAAAGTACAGCGGTTACGGTACTGCAGACGAAACTCTGGAAACCGCCAAACCGCCTAAAGACGAAGACGAAGAGGAGATCGAGGAAGAAGAGGAAGAAGAACGCGACGAAGAAGAGTCTTCCGATGACAGTAATGAGGAAGAAAGGCCTTCTGACGAAGAAGAAAATTCCGGTGAGGAAAATGATGCATAATTTTTTTAAAAAACTGCTGCCAGACCGGAAGCCTCATTCGTATATAGTCATAGAGGAATAGAATCAGGGTTTACCCTGAGAAAGGAATAATGTTATGAAAGAAAAGAAAATTCTTAAAATCGATGATTCTGATCTCGAGAGCGTAAACGGGGGGATGATAATCGGAGCCGCAAATACGAATATAGGTGCAAGAAATGCGCTGTTTACACAGAATGACACGGCTTCCCCCAGAACAGCAATATGCGGAGAGATGGATGAAGGCTCGGCAATCCTCCTGGATAATAATAACAATGTTGTTCCCGGCAATAACCTTGCCAATATGAACAGGAATCAGACCAGAGGGTTAAACTTTGGCAAGAATGTACAGAAAGCGTAAGCTTACGGTTTTATCCGCATGGTTATTTCACGGGTAAGACTTTCGAAATGACCATCATAGATGATATTAAGAAGTTTAGATAAGGTACGAAGAGCCCGGCGCACATCGGATTCATTCAGTGTGCCGGCTTCGAGCGCCTGTTCGAATTCGTCCAGATCAACGACTTTTACAAAGCCGTCCGGCATCACTATCACATCTGCCAGAAGATCTCTGAAGATATAAGCATTGTCACTTTCCCTGTATTCAAAGTCTATGATATCGCAATACCAGTAGACCAGAGAATTGTCTGAACGGAGAAAGCGGCTGACTTTATAGCCCTCCTGCAGGAAGTAGCATGAATACCCGTGGTCAAACTCATCCTTCGGATGAAGTGTATTCCATGAGGTGACGATTATGCGCTCATTGGCATAGATTATGATGTCATCCTTCAAGGGGATACATTCCTCGGGTATTATGCGTTTCCTGTAGAGTATGGGCTTATCCATTCTAATTACCTGAAGATGCGCTTCCGATACGGACAAGGGCGCGGTAAAGCTTTGCCTGAGCACGTACTCTCGCTTCCTCATCCAGTTTTGCATCCTGCAGAGCCTTTTCCGCCTTATCTTTCGCGGCCTTGGCCCTGTCAAGGTCTATTTCATCGCTCCATTCCCAGGTCGTGGGGAGTACGCGGCAGATCCCGTTCATAACCGAGAGCATTCCGCCGATACAGGCTGCGGTCCGTTCCGTACCGTCTTCCAAAACCACATGGGCGGTACCCATGCCGATGGCGGTACAGTAATTCATATGCCGCGCGAGGATCTCCACATCCCCCGCTATGGTTCGAAGGAGCAGTTTTTGTACATTGCCGGAAAATTCCGGTCCGTCCATTGAAACCACATCAAGCTGATAGGCTGGCATTCGGGTCCCCCTTACTTCTTAGCTTTTTCAAATACCTCGTCAATGGTGCCTACCAGAAGGAAAGCACTTTCAGGCAGGTCATCACATTCGCCGTCCAGGATCATTCTGAAGCCCCTGAGGGTTTCCTTGAGGGGAACATACTTTCCGGGAAGACCGGTGAACTGCTCTGCAACAGAGAAGCTCTGGGACAGGAAGTTCTGAATCTTTCTTGCACGGTAAACCGCCTGCTTGTCCTCTTCCGAAAGCTCGTCCATACCCATGATGGCGATGATATCCTGCAGTTCCCTGTATCTCTGGAGAACCTGCTGAACACCCTTTGCTACTTCATAGTGTTCCTTGCCCACGATATCCGGTGAAAGGATACGGCTGGTGGAATCAAGGGGGTCAACCGCCGGGTAGATACCCTTGGAAGCAATGTCACGGGAAAGAACCGTGGTGGCATCCAGGTGGGTAAATGTTGTGGCGGGAGCCGGGTCTGTAAGGTCATCCGCAGGCACATATACAGCCTGAACGGAGGTGATGGATCCCTTCTTTGTGGAAGTGATACGCTCCTGCAGGGCACCCATTTCCGTAGCCAGTGTAGGCTGGTATCCAACGGCTGAAGGCATACGTCCGAGAAGTGCTGAAACCTCGGAACCTGCCTGCGTAAATCTGAAGATATTATCTATGAACAGGAGCACGTCCTGATTCTTAACGTCACGGAAATATTCCGCCATCGTAAGTCCGGAAAGACCTACTCTCATTCTTGCCCCGGGGGGCTCATTCATCTGACCGTAAACCAGCGCGGTCTTATCTAAAACGCCGCTTTCCGTCATTTCTCCGTAAAGGTCGTTTCCTTCACGGGTACGTTCTCCAACGCCTGTAAATACCGAGATGCCGCCGTGAGCCTTTGCCACGTTATTGATAAGCTCCATGATAAGGACTGTCTTACCAACTCCGGCACCTCCGAAAAGTCCGATCTTACCTCCCTTTGCATAGGGGCAGATAAGGTCAACGACCTTTATTCCGGTTTCGAATATCTCAGTTGCCGGAACCTGGTCTTCAAAGCTGGGAGCCGGACGGTGTATAGCCCAGCGTTCCTTTGCTTCGGGAGCGGGCTTATTATCCACGGGCTCACCGAGAAGGTTAAATACACGGCCGAGACATTCTTCTCCGACAGGCACTGTGATGGGGCCGCCGGTATCTTCCGCATCTGTTCCGCGGACAAGACCGTCTGTGGAACTGATGGCAATACAGCGTACTACGTCGTCTCCGACCTGCTGGGCAACCTCAGCCACAACCTTCCGTCCATCCGCCTGGATCTCTATGGCATTTTTCAGATCGGGAAGTTCACCCTCCCGGAAACGGATGTCCAGAACGGGTCCGGTTATCTGTATTACCTTTCCTATGTGTTTTTCACTCATGATAACTCCTTATTATTGTTCTTCTGCGCCTGCAACGATCTCCGTGATCTCCTGGGTGATACCCGCCTGACGTGCGCGGTTGTAATAGAGATTCAGCTTTTCTATAAGCTCTTCGGCATTATCCGTTGCGGCTTCCATTGCAGTACGTCTCGCAGCCAGTTCACTCGCAACCGAGACATTGATACCGGAGTACAGGAGACCTGCTAAATATTCAGGCACGATCTCATTGAACACGGTTTCACTGTCCGGCTCGTAGAGGATCAGATCCCTGGGCTTGGAATACTCTCTCTCAGTATCTGTCTCTATGAAGTCCGAGAGAGGAAGCATGGAGCTGGCCTCCGGAACCTGTGACAGCATGGAGATAAAGTTTGTGTAGCAGAGGTAGATATGTCCGAATTCGCCTTCCCTGTATGCCTTGCATATCATGCGTCCGATCTCGAAGCAGTCATTGATGCCGACTCTTGCCACTTCTGCGTAGGCTTCCGTGTAGATCGGTACATTATGATGCTTGAAATACTCAACGGACTTTTTACCTATGGGAAGAACGGATATTTCCCTGCCCTTTATCTCGCTCTCCATGAACTTGAAGAGGTTTGAATTGTATCCTCCGGCCATGCCGCGGTCACCGGCTATAACAATGTAGAGCCATTTGTTATTGTCGCTTTCCCTGGTATAAGGGGAACCGAAATCCAGGTTTCCGTGGGCTATGTCTGTAAGAGTATCCTTCAGGGTCTTAAGGTAGGGCTTGCTGAGATCCGCTTTTTCTTTGGCTTTTCTGAGCTTTGAAGCTGCCACCAGCTGCATGGCCTTTGTGGTCTGCATCGTGGTTTCCACGCTCTTTATCCGGAGCTTCACAGCTTTCATATTTGCAGCCATGTAGTTCCTCCTTTAAGCCGTTCTTTTACTGATAAAATCAGAGGTATATGCGTCAAGGGCATTCTTCAGCTTTTCTTCTGCGTCGCCCTCCAGTTTTCCGCTTTCTCTGATGGCACTCATCGCTGCCTTTCCGTCTGCATCGCTGTCCAGATAATCAAAGAGGCCGGCTTCGTATTCCTTGATGTCGGCAACATTTACCGTGGCCAGGATGTTGTTGATAACCGCGTAGAGTATGGCAACCTGCTTTTCAACGCTGACAGGGCGGCTCTTGTCCTGCTTGAGGACTTCCACGATACGTTCACCCTGTGCCAGACGTGATTTGGTGTCTTCGTCCAGATCGGAACCGAACTGAGCGAAGCTCTGCAGTTCTCTGTACTGGGAGTAAACCAGCTTCAGGGTACCTGCAACCTTCTTCATTGCCTTTATCTGAGCATTACCACCAACTCGGGATACAGAGATACCGGGGTTAACGGCCGGCATGATTCCGGAGTGGAAAAGCTCTGTCTCCAGGAATATCTGTCCGTCGGTGATGGAAATAACGTTTGTAGGAATATAGGCAGAAACGTCTCCCGCCTGGGTCTCTATTATAGGAAGAGCCGTCAGGGATCCGCCGCCCTTTTCATTGGAAAGCTTCGCTGCACGCTCCAGCAGTCTGGAATGCAGATAGAAAACGTCTCCGGGATAAGCTTCACGCCCGGGGGGTCTGCGGATAAGCAGGGACAGTGCTCTGTAAGCAACAGCGTGCTTTGACAGATCATCATAGATGATGAGCACATGCTTGCCCTTATTCATGAAATATTCACCCATTGCACAGCCTGAATAGGGGGCTATGTACTGCAGGGGGCTGGGCTCTGAAGCGGTAGCAGCAACTATAATGGTATAGTCCATGGCACCGCCGGCCTTCAGCTCGGCTGCAAGGGAAGTAACTGTAGACCTCTTCTGTCCGATAGCCACATAGATACAGATAACATCCTGACCCTTCTGGTTTAAGATGGTATCCATGGCGATGGAAGTCTTTCCCGTCTGACGGTCACCTATGATGAGCTCTCGCTGTCCTCTTCCGATGGGGATCATGGAGTCGATAGCCTTGATACCGGTCTGGAGAGGCTCCTTAACGGGCTGTCTGTCGATGATACCGGGAGCCGGTGACTCCACGGGACGATATTCGCTTGATTCTATGGGTCCTGCGCCGTCTATAGGCTGGCCGATGGCGTTAACAACACGGCCGATCATGCCTTCACCCACGGGAACGGAAACTACCCTTCCCGTACGCTTAACGGTCTGTCCCTCATTTATTCCGGTGTCTTCACCGAATAACACTGCTGAAACAACTGTTTCTTCGAGGTTCTGAGCCATTCCGAAGGTGCCGTTCTCAAATTCCAGAAGCTCTCCGGACATACAGCTCTGAAGGCCGCTGACACGGGCGATACCGTCTCCCACGGTCAGAACCGATCCGGTCTCATTCTGGATAATGGCGCTCTGATAATTTTTTATCTGGCTTCTTATGACCTCGGATATTTTTTCCGGTTTTAATTCCATTATTGTCTCCTAAAAAGACAGCAGGCGGATTGGCCGCTGTTAAATAATTGTTTCGTCTACCCTGCGCTTTATCTCGTTCAAACGTCCCTGTACCGTGCCGTCATAGAGATGGCCGTCTACCAGGACCTTGATGCCGCCAAGTACGGAGGGGTCTTTCTTTTCCGAGAGGATGATCTTTTTGCCTGTGATCTGCTCCAGCTTTTCCGTGAGCCTCTTCCGCTCGTCATCCTGCAGACCGCCGGGACTTATCACCACAGCGTCCCTTATTCCGTGATCCTCGTTGTAGAGGCTGCGGAATGTTTTGAAACATGCGGAAAATTCCCTCAAAAGACCTTTTTCTGCAAGGATCTTGATAAAGTTAAGGAGATAGACATGGATGCTGTCCGTAAAAGCTTCATCCAGAAGACCCAGCCTTTCCTTCTTCGGAATGGAGGGCTCGGAAATAAGCCTGATATAATCCGGATTCTCCCCGAAAATGTCCCTGACGGTCTCCATCTCAGATAAGATCCGGTCTGTCAGGTTCTCGTTTAAGGAGAGATCATAGAGGCTTTTTCCGTATATTTCTCCGGCTTTGATCATGATGCCTCCCCGACTGAGCTTATGAAGTCGTCAATAAGCTTCCTGTGATCCTCTTCCTTTATCTCTTTTTCAACAACCTTGCCCGCGATATCCAGGGCAAGTCCGCCGATCTGATCCTTGGCTTCGTTTATTGCTTTCTTCTTTTCCTGTTCGATGTCCGCCTCGGCCCTGGCCTTGATGCCGTGAGCCGTATCCTCGGCTTCCTTTATCATCTTATCGGCCTGGTCCTGGGCATCCTTCTTCGCATCGGAGATGATCTTATTGGCCTCTGCACGGGCGTTGGCCATCTGACCTTCATATTCCTCGCGAACCTTGTCTGCGCTTTCCTTTGCTTCTCTGGCCTCGTTGATCTCCTTGTCGGTAAGAGCTTTTCTCTTCTCCAGGATCTCATTTACCGGCTTAAAGAGGAAGCGTTTGATCAGGTACATCTGGATGAACAGGTTAAGGATCTGGGCGATAAACGTCCAGGGTATTATCGTAACTAAATCCTGAAAATCCTTTGTTCCCATTGATTCTCTCTTTCTTAAGCTTACTGAAGGTAATTCATGAACATTCCGGGAGCAACGAAGATAAGAAGCAGTCCGGTAACGAAACCATAGATACCTGTCGTCTCTGCGATAGCGCAGCCGAGAAGCATTGTGCTGGTAACATCTCCCTTGCACTCGGGCTGACGTCCGATAGCTTCCAGAGCCTTTGAAACGGCGTTACCTTCTCCGATACCGGGTCCGATACCCGCGATAAGAGCGGCGCCTGCACCTATACCGCATCCGGCAAGTGCTATACCTCTTGCTAATAACTGAAAATCACCCATTATTGTTTTCCTCCTTAATGTATTTAATGTGATTTGTATTATTTTTATAATTAAGATTCTCCGCTGCGCGAAGGATCCTTTTATCCTTCTGCTGCGTTGGCGATATACATGATCGTCAGCATTGAGAAGATGAATGCTTGCATCACGCCTGTGAACCAGTCAAAGTAAATCGACAGAATGGCGGGAATACCCACATCCAGTATGGGGATGGCTGCCAGAGTGGAACTGATATTGATCAGTATCGCGGAGCTGGCCACTGCAAGGCTTGCATATATCAGGCCGTTGATAACTATTCCGGACAGGATATTACCGAAATGACGGCAGGCCATGCTGACAGGGGTTGCAAGCTCTGACAGGATATTGAAGGGGGTCATGACCGCTATGGGTTCGGTAAAGCCCTTCATGTATCCGAGCACGCCGCCGGCCTTGATCTTTGCTGCGGTTATCATTATGAATACTACAACAGCCCAGGCTGCTTCGGTCGAAAGATCCGCCGTGGGGCTTCTCAGGCCCGTAAGGCTTATCAGGTTTGAAATAACGCTGATGGAAAAGAGCGCCGCCACAAAGGGGATAAGCTTATCGAATTTGGTAGTCCCCGTATTGTTTCGCACGAAATTATTGGCGGTCTCAACAAGCATTTCTGCCACAGCCTGACGCTTGGTGATATTCTCGACTTTCATATTCCGTGTGAGGAAGATACAGAGAGAAGTTATGATGATCATTACGATCCAGCTGACTATCAGGGTTTCATTGATGGTGAAATCCCCCAGAATGGGGATACCGGTTGGAATCCTGTAAAATATTCTCGCACCATTGATCTCTACATTCATTTAAGTGCTTTTAACCTTCCTTTCTTTTTAATCCCGCCAGACCCCGTATCTTTATAAGAACACTGGGTATGAACAAAGGTATCAGTCCCATCGCTCCGTTAAATACCGGAAGTGCAAAGGCCAGCACCACCCACAGGAGCTGAAGGAGCATCCGGTTCCGGTAGCTTAAAGCCATTACGCTTCTCGCCTTTTCTTCGTCCTCGATGGAAGTAACTTTCTGTACCGTAAGCGCCATCCAGAAAAAATTGAGAATAGCTACGAAACAGCCGATAACGCCGCTAAGTATTACTTTCGGTCCGAAGGGCACCTGTTCCGGCAGGTATTTATTCAATATAAAAAATAGGAGCAGACAAAGACAAGTGATTGTTATGCAGCCTGAGGCAGTAATGATAGTCTCCTTTTTGACTGCTTCCTGTAATTTCATATAATACCGGTAACCTTTCAGATATGGCGGTTAAAATAAACGCCTTTCCTTTCCGTCTTCTTTTTCATATGCTTTCCTTTGGTGGCATAGAGATAGAACTTGTATGCCGTCATAAAAGAAGCGCCTATTCCAAGGATAAATCCGGGGATATAGATCCATGAGCCGGTCAGGCCGTGGGAGACTAAAAAGAAGCACCCCATGATACAAAGGATAACGGGAACCACGAGAGAGAGGCCGAGCTGTCCAATAAGGGTCAGGTTATTCAGCATCTCAAGCCGTTCTGATCTTTTTTTGTTATCCGTGATATAGTCCTCCGATGTTTTGCCCCACTCGTAATATTTTATCCCAAGGGATATTTTTAGTCAACGACAGTTGAGAAGTTTTACAACCTGATTTATACTCAATTAACGAAAATGAATTCCGTTAAACGGCATATTTAAGGTAATTATGAAAGACAGTCTGATAAAAGCGGCGATATTCCTGCTTTCCTTTGTAATATCGCTTATAATCATAAGCTCGGTCATGAACCGCGGCACGACGGACATGACGGTGGAGATGGGAGAAGCCACTCTTCCCGTTGTTTCCATTGTGGACGGGGAACGGCTTATTAACCGTATGTACGGTGTGAAAAGTTCTGTGGAGCCCAATATGATGAGGGATACCCTGACTCCTTTAAATGAAGGAAGGAGTCTGGATATCCATATCGATAAATATGATAACCGCCTGAAAGAGGTGGCCTACGAGGTCAGATCCCTTGATGCGGAAAGGCTGATCGAGGACACGGAGATACTGGATTATCTGGAAAATGACGACACCATTGAGGCAAAGCTTCATATAAAGGATCTGATAAGCGACGGAAAGGAGTACATTCTTGCGGTCAGGCTCACAAATGAGCAGGGTCAGAAGATCTACTACTATACCAGGATTATTTATGATGATTCCCTTCATGAAAAGGAGATCCTGGATTTTGTCCGGGACTTTACCGACAAAACCTTTGATAAAACGGCAGCCCGCTCCCTTACCACCTATTTGGAAAGTGATTCTTCCGGAGACAATTCCTCTTATTACTACGTGGATATTCATTCCAGCTTTGACCAGATAACATACGGAAACCTGTCTCCCGAAAAGCCGGAATATGTAATGACGGAGGTTCTGGAAATGGACCGCTCCACGGCTTCCCTCAGGAACAGATTCCTTATAGTTAGGGAGAGCGGCGGAGAAAAGATTTTTTATGATGTAAGCGAATATTTCAGGGTGCGTTATACAGAGAAGAGGATATACCTGCTGAACTATGAGAGAAAGATGGAGCAGGTCTTCGATCCCGATTCCGGAGATGCATTCGTAAGCGATAAGGTTATCCTCGGGATTTCGGATCCTAACGTCATGATGATGGAAAATGAGGACGGAGGAGTCATTGCCTTTGTGCAGAACGGCTCCCTGTATGCCTTCAGGAATACCGATTCAAAGGCGGTACGTATATTCTCCTTCTTTGAAAAGGGGGATGACGATGAAAGAAACCGGAATGATGACCATGGTATAAAGATCCTTCAGGTCGATGAGGCGGGAAATGTTCATTTCCTGCTCTACGGATATATGAACAGAGGACGTCATGAGGGAGAGATAGGTATATCCGCCTATTACTTCAACAGCGCCCTGAATCAGATAGAAGAAGAGGTATATATTCCCTATACCCGTTCCTATCAGTTCCTGAGATATGAGGTGGAGAAACTGTCCTATTCTCCGGACGGCAATCATCTGTATCTGTACCTGATGGGCAGGCTTATCGATGTGCATTTGGATACAAAAACCGTCTCTGTTATGGCGGGCAATATTTTCTTTGATTCCTTTGTGGTTTCAAAGAGCGGACGTACTGCGGCCTGGCAGGCTAAAAACGATTCCGGAATATTTGTATGCGACTTTAACGACGGAAATATACGTGAGATCCTGGGAGATCCGGGGATAACCATCAGAGCCCTGGGCTTCCTCGGCGAGGATCTGGTGTACGGCTCCTCAACGGGAGAGCATTCCATAGAAAGCCCGATAGGAATTACCATGGACGCCATGGAAGAGATATATATAGAGAATAATGAAGGAGAGATCTTAAAGACCTATTCAAAGGAAGGTATCTATATCACAGGCGTGGATGTAAAGAAGGATGAGATCACCCTCGCCCGCATCACGATGGATGAAGAAGGAGTAAGCGGGAATTTCCTGAGTATAGAGCCCGACATGATAGTCGATAACGATCCGGAAGCAGGGGACAGGAACGCCGTGATCACCGTTGCCACCGAGGAACTGGAGACAATCGTTGAAATAGCCCTTGCCGGCCATATCAATAATTCCTCTGTCCATGTGGTGACTCCGAAGGAAGTGCTCTTTGAGGGAGAGAGAAATCTGGCTCTCGAAGAGGCAGAAGACAATACCAAAACCCTTATCGTGTATTCCAGAGGAGGTATAGACGGAATATATGAGTCTGCCTACAAGGCAGTAAGTCTGGCCGATGAAAGAGGGGGAGTGGTTGTGAAGCCCTCCGGCAGATATATCTGGCAGAAGGGTAACCGTGCTTTGGAAAAGGAACTGAAAGATATTTCTGAACCGCCTGTTTCGGAGACCCAGGGAGAGCAGTTCACCACAGTTTTGTCAGCGATTTTCAGCCACGAAGGCATCACCGAGGATAATGAAGATATAGGAAGCTATAGCGGAACCCTCACCGAGATCATCGACCGGGAGATAGACGGGGCCGATGCCCTGGAGCTCGGTGGATGCTCCCTGAACTCAGTGCTCTACTATGTAAGCCAGGGACGGCCTGTGGTTGCCGAGGTTGAAGGGGGAAACATAGTCATGATCATAGGCTATGACCTGAAGAATACGCTGATCTTTGATCCCTCTACCGGGAGCATATACAAAAAGGGAATGAATGACAGTACGGAATGGTTCGGATCCCACGGAAACGAATTTGTATCATATGTCATCGGATGAGGGATCGGCAGGATCCGGCTGGGGGAAGAGAGTGTCCCGTACGGGAAAAAGAGCGTGATATAAGATCATGCCTATAAAGCCGCAGGAAATAATCTCTCCGATTCCCACAGTCAGCATGAAAAAGGGAATGCTGTCCGGGATGTTATATACATATCTCAAAACAAAGGGAACTATCAGGGTATTTGCGATTATCGGAGGAAGAGGCGCTAAGAAACGTGACTTCTTTCTCAGAAGATAAGTGCCGACAGCTCCGATAAGGGTGGCAATACTTCCGAAAATCACATCAAAAGGGGCGCAACCGGTTATCAGGTTGCTGATAAGACAGCCCACAAAAAGCCCCGGTACTGCCGCATTGGTAAATACCGGGAGTATGGTCAGAGCTTCCGAGATCCTTACCTGGATAACCCCGCTTGCAAGATTGAATGCTGAAATTACAACTGTCAGAACCACATATATGGCGGCTATCATGGCAGCCTGGGTGATCCGCAGAACGCTTACCGGCGATTTCTTCATTAATTAAACTTCTCCGTTTCTGTATCTTGCCACAAGGGACTGTATCCTGGTATTGGGATTCAGGAGGTCGCTTATGGATGAATCGTGATTCAGGGTATCAATGATAAAAGCAATGTATTTGCTCATGTCACAGGAGATATACCATTCTTTTTCCAAAACCTCCGGGGACTGGTAAATGCAGTTTGTGGTGAGAACCCTGTAGATCAGACCGCTCTCATAGGCTTCGTCAAAGCTCTTAAGACCTGAGGTAAAGAGACCGAAGGTGGACATTATAAATATCCTGCCGGCCTTTCTCTCCTTCAGCTGCTTTGCCACATCCAGGACGCTGTCTCCCGAGGAGATCATGTCGTCCACCACCAGCATATCCTTTCCTTCCACTGAGGATCCCAGGAATTCATGGGCAACTATGGGATTCTTTCCGTTTATGATACGGGTATAGTCACGTCTCTTGTAGAACATGCCCATATCGAGTCCTAAAACATTGGCTAAATAGATCGCTCTCTTCATGCCGCCTTCATCCGGGCTGATGACCATCATATGATCAGAATCGATCTGCAGATCCTTTACGTTATAAAGAAGCCCCTTCATAAACTGATATGCGGGCTGAATCGTCTCAAAACCGTGGAGAGGGATGGCGTTCTGCACCCTGGCGTCGTGGGCGTCAAAGGTAATGATATTGTCCACGCCCATCCGAACCAGCTCCTGCAGGGCAAGCGCACAGTCTAAGGATTCCCTGGAGCTCCTCTTATGCTGCCGTCCTTCATACAGGAAAGGCATGATCACCGTGAGTCTCCTGGCTTTTCCGCCCACAGCGGCGATGATCCTTTTAAGATCCTGAAAGTGGTCATCCGGAGACATGTGATTCTCATGACCGCAGAGAGAATAGGTAAGGCTGTAATTGCAGATATCGCAGAGGAGGAAGAGATCCATTCCTCTTATGGACTCATTTATCGTGCCCTTTGCCTCTCCGGTGCCGAAGCGGGAAATGGAGGTGTTTATTATGTAGGAATCCCTCTGATAGCCCTGAAAGATCAGGGAACCCTTGTGCTCATTTTCCCTTTCGGTACGCCAGGCCACGAGATATTTGTCCACTTTCTTTCCCATGTCCATACAGCCTTCAACAGGTATCACACCGAGCTTTCCGACAGGAATGCTCTCCAGTTTTCTTTTACCCTCATGAACAGGCATGATACTTACCTCTTTTCTTTCATGCGGAGGTCTTCACCTCTGAAATAATACAGTTCATAGTTGCCGATGATCCGTGAAAGAGATCTCTCGGAATATATATCCTTAATGCTCTCTAAGGACAGATTGCTGGAAATGATCGTGGGTTTTTTGCGGATCCCGCGTTCATTCAGTATGTTGAAAAGCTGTCCCGCCACAAAGGAATTGGTATTCTCGGTGCCGAGATCGTCTATTATCAGAAGATCCGACTCGTAAATATTCGAAAAGAAACTGCTCTTATCCTCAATGTCCGGATGCCCGAAGACATTATCGGCAATGAGGGAAAAAAGCCTGAACGCCGAGAAATAGACCACACTGAATCCGTGGTCTAAAAGCTCCTTTGCGATACAGTTCGTAAGGAAGGTCTTTCCGCTTCCCACACTACCTAAGAATAACATATTGCGGGAAGTGTCGGCAAATGAATTTACAAAATCCCGGGCTGCATTATAGACTTTTTCCATATCAGGGCGTACGTCCCGGGAAAAACGGTCAAGGTCGCAGGTGTCGAAATTCTCACGCTTCAGGATGTCCCTGATATGCGACTGGAGATACAGGGAATTTACGATCCTCTGACGGAGGCAGTGACACTTGCCGGTATCGGTAAAACCCGTATCCTTACAGTCGGGACAGTCGTATACGGGTTCCAGATAATCGGCGGGAAAACCGGCGTTTTTTAGGAGAGAGGCCTTCTTTTCAGCCAGAAGATCCAGCTCCTCCTCCATCTGATAACGGGCATCCTCATCGCCTATTATCATTTTCCGGCCATAGAAAGAAGCCACTTCAGCGGCTTTTATTTCCAGTTCCCTGTACTCCGGCAGCTTTTCGGTGACTTCCTTTTTTCTCTTTTCTTCTGTCAGGGAGTTTCTCTCCCTTATTTCCTCATACTCCGCCAGGATATCGCGGAAATCCGTTTCAGTCATGATAAAAAAATACCTTAGTTTCTGGCAAACTTCTTTTCAAGCTCAGAGAAGTCGTAATCTCTTTCGCTGAAATTCTGGAACTTCATTGTGGAGCCGGATCTCGAAGCGCTGTCTGTTCTGACAGCCTTTTCCTTCTTTGCCGCCTCGTGGGCCTTGTCCGCATCCTCTATATCGGAAAGCTTTGATATATTGTCCTTTTTCCAGCGCTGAAGGATGGAATCCGCATACTGGAAACTGGGCTTGGAAATGGCACTCATGGTGCGGTTCACGGCCTCTATTATGAGATCGGAAGAAAAGCCGTATTCATCTCTCCAGCGGCGTATATAGTCGATCTCAACCTTGACCGGATTTCTGCCAGAAAGACCGAAGGCTTTCAATACATCATAATACTCCTTGCGGTTTACTCCGGTTTCGTAGCGGGCCTGCTCAACGGTGCGGACTCCTCTCTCGTCCCAGTCACGTCCGACGCTTTCGATATAGCGGATGTTCCTGTGGCCGGCGTTTACGCAGTACTCTATCAGATACTCAATAAGAGCGGCATCAAAGTGAAGATTGTCATAGAGATAGAGTATGGAATTCAGATCCGAAGAACTGAGGGTGCGTTTTAAATACTGCTCGGCAGTAAAAAGAAGGCCCTTCATTCCGGGGTTATTCCTGAATTCCTGCAGCTGCCCTGCGGGATAGAAAGGTCTCGCAGGAGCAGTATTGGATACGCCGGAGACGCCTGAAACGTCTGGCACACCCGGCGTATCCTTTTCTTCCATCACCCCGGATACCGACAGTGTGGAATTGTGCACAACAGGTTTCTCAACAACGTTAAGGCAGATCCCCTTAACGTTCCTGTTCTCATCATAATCAAGGGTGATGAGCCCCTGTTTGTCCCAGTATATAAGCGAACGGATAATGTCCCGTTCGGTATAGTTGAAGCGGTCCGCGATCAGGGGCAGGGATATGTCCTTTCCTGATGAAACGGAACGAAGGAGATACAGATAGATCTTTATCTGGGCTTCGTTGGCATTGGTCATGAAGTGGTCGATAAAGTGGTTCGATACCTTGGTATGGCCATTGCTGCCGCTTTCATAAAGTGATATGCTTTCGCCTTCCAAATTTTTTCTCTCCCGGTTCTAAATAGTGATCCGGTATTTTTAATATCCGAATCATTTTCAAGGCGGATTATAACATGTCAAAGGAATGGATTTCAATGCCCCGAACGTCGTAAAACCCCGATAAAATCGGGGTTTTTGCGATGATGTGAATATGGTGGATATTGTGGAAAAGTGCTATTTTAAAAGCCGGTCTCCGATTTTATACACGTCTCCCGCCCCCATAGTTATTAACAAATCTCCGTGGATACAATTTTCTTTCAAAAAATTTTCGATTTTTTCGAAAGAATCGAAATAGCGGGCGTTATGGCCGCGGGCGCTGATTTCGTCTGCCAGGATTTTGGAGCTTACCCCTAAGGTATCCGTTTCTCTGGCGGCATAGATATCTGCGAGCACTACCTCGTCTGCCGCAGACAGAACCTCTGCGAACTCCGGAAGGAGAGCCTTCGTCCTGGTATAGGTGTGGGGCTGGAAAACACACCACAGCTTGTTATATCTGCATTTTTTTGCAGCGGCAAGAGAAGCAGCTATTTCCGTAGGGTGATGGGCATAATCGTCTATCACCCGGACGCCGTTAAAGCTGCCTTTATACTGGAATCTCCGGTCCACGCCGCGGAATTCCGAAAGCGCAGCCAGGATATGTTTGCCGTCTATCCCCATTGCAAAGGCGGAAGCCGCTGCCGCACAGGCGTTTCCTATATTGTGTTCACCCGGGATCTTCAGGCTGATGCTGCCGACTGCCTCACCGCCGTGATTCAGGGTAAAGGAAGCGCAGGCCAGATCATTAAAGCTGATATCGGTGGGGTAATAGTCATAGCGGGAGTCGGGACCGTAGGTTACGATATTGCATTTCAGTCCTTCAGTCACAATGTCAAAGCCCTTGGTTTCACCGTTTATGATGAGAGTGCCGTCATCCGGCAGGAGGGCTGCAAATTTATGGAAGGAATTCTGTATATCCCGGAGATCCTTAAAGAAGTCCAGATGATCCTCGTCAACATTCAGGATCACCCCCACGGTGGGGAAGAATGAAAGAAAGCTGTTGGTGTATTCACAGGCTTCCGTCACGAAGAAGTCCTGTTTTCCCACGCGGAAATTGCCGCCTATGCTTTTCAGCATCCCGCCGATAGAAAGGGTGGGATCCGTATCCGCTTTCAGCAGGATCTCGGAGAGCATGGATGTGGTGGTGGTCTTTCCGTGGGTTCCGGCAACGGCGGCGCTGACCTTGTAGCGTTTCATCAGCTGTCCCAGGAAATCCGCCCGGGTGAGAGCCGGGATATTTCTCTTTCTCACCTCCATGAGCTCCGGATTGTCCTCGTGGATAGCGGCCGTATAGATCACGATGTCGATGTCATCATTGATATTGGAAGCAGCCTGGGGAAAGGATATGTGGGCGCCGAGCCTCGTAAGTGAATCCGTAAGTTCGCTTTCGGCCATATCTGAACCGGAAACGCGGAAACCCTCGGACAGCAGGAGCTCTGCCAGGCCGCTCATGCTGATGCCCCCTATCCCTATAAAATGGAAGAGGGTGGCTTTATTATTAAAATCCACAGTAAGCATATTTATCTCCCTTTATCGAATTATTGAAGGACCTTTTTATTATACTCATTCATGGCTTTTTCACAACTGTCCTTCATAATGCAGACAACGGCGTTTGCGGCGCGTATTTCCGCCTCGTCCACAAGCTCTCTTGATTCCGGATCGAAACGCGATAAAACCCAGTCGGCCAGGTCGTAGTTTTTCGGCTTTTCTCCAACGCCGATACGGACTCTTTTAAATCCGTCCGTTCCAATCTCAGAGATGATATCCTTCAGTCCGTTATGTCCGCCGGCGCTTCCGGAGGGTCTGACCCTTACTATCCCGGGATTTAGATTGATGTCATCTGATATGATGATCAGATCCGATGAGGCATCTGCCTTATAATATGAAAGAACCTCCCGGATGGATTCTCCGGAAAGGTTCATGAAAGTAAGGGGCTTAACAAGGAGCACCTTTTCCCCCTCGATAAGCCCTTTTCCGCATATAGCCTTATGTTTTTCAAAGTCCAGGGGAATACCGAATCTGTCTGCAAGTATATCCACGGTATCAAAGCCCACATTGTGCCTGGTGCCGCTGTACTTCGTCCCCGGATTCCCCAGTCCTGCTATGATATACATTATAAGAAGAACCTGTCACTCCGTTCTATGACTATCTGAACGCCGTTCTCACCCTTATAATAGGAATTCGCCCTTATGGTGCCGTGGCTCTCCACGATACAGTTCTCTATATGGGTATTGTCACCGATATAGACATCATTCAGTATGATGGAGTTCTTGATATAACAGTTATTGCCAACGAACACTTTCTTAAAGAGCACCGAATCCTGCACGGTTCCGTTTATTATACAGCCGGAAGATGCAAGGGAATGATGAACCTGGCTCCCCACATTATACTTCGCGGGCGGCAGGTCGTCCACCTTTGAGTAAACATCGGGATACTGGTTAAAGAAGTAATCCCTGACATCAGCCTTCAGGAAGTCCATGTTGGTCTGGAAATAGTCATTCACAGTGGCTATATTCTTCCAGTAGCTGTCGATCTTGTAGCCGTAAACTCTCTTCTGGTTCCTGTAACGTACCAGTATGTCGGATACGAAATCGTGCCTGTCCTCTTCCTCTGCCTTTTCAATAAGCTCGATCAGCTGACGGCGGCGGATGATGTAGATACCGCAGGAAATGGTGCGTCCCTTGGCTTCCACAGGCTTCTCTTCAAAGTCAATTATCCGCTGGTCTTCGTTCATTGTGACAACGCCGAAACGCTCCACCTTCTCGCTTTCCGGAAGCTCCTTGCAGACAACGGTGATGTCAGCCTTCTTTGCAATGTGGTACTCCAGCACCTTATTGTAATTCATCTTGTAGACGCAGTCACCGGATGCGATTATCACATAGGGTTCATGACTGTCCTTCAGGAAGGAGATGTTCTGATAGATGGAGTCCGCTGTTCCCCTTGACCAGAAGGAATGGTCGCTGGTCATGGAGGGCGTGAATACAAACAGACCGCCCTGCTTACGTCCGAAATCCCACCATTTCGATGAGGAAAGATGCTGGGTCAGGGACTTCGCATTGTACTGGGTAAATACTCCCACCTTCTGAATGTGGGAATTGGTCATGTTACTCAAGGCAAAGTCTATGCCCCTGTAGCTGCCCGCAATGGGCATGGCCGCAATGGCGCGCTTCTTTGTAAGTTCCTTCATCCGGTGGTTATTGCCCCCGGCAAGAATAATACCTATCGCTCTCATAGACTATCTTTCCTCCTTTATAACAGTTTTTCCGGAAGGAACGGTTTCGTCTTTGAATTCGTCAATGGTGAATACTCCGGACAGAACGGAGTTCTTACCGATGGTCAGTCCGGAAGGTATCTCTGACTTCTCGGCAATTGTAACCAGCCCGTGTGTATAGATATTGGGATCGGTTTCGTTCGGTGCTTCTTCGCCCGCACCTATCACAACCCTGTCCCCGATCTTGGCTTCTTCCGCAACTATGCCCTTTTCGATAACACAGTCTTCGCCGATCACGGTGCCGTTCATGATGATGGAATCACGGATAACGGATCCCTTGCCTACCGTGACGCCGCAGCCGAGCACGGAATTGTAGATCTCGCCGAAGATCTGGCTGCCTTCTCCGATAATGCTTTTTTCAATAGCGGAATCGCTGCCTATAAACTGCGGTGTAACGATCTCGCTCTTGGTGAAGATCCTCCAGTATTCCTCATAGAGATTGAATTCGGGAATGATGTCTATGAGTTCCATATTGGCTTCCCAATAGGAATTGAGAGTTCCGACATCCTTCCAGTAGCTGTTGTATTCGTATGCAAAAAGCTTCTGCGACTTGTCGTGGCAGTAGGGGATCACATGTTTGCCGAAGTCCAGGCTGGACTGGTCTGCCAAAGCGAGAAGCGCTTCTTTCAGCACGCTCCAGGTGAAGATATATATACCCATTGAAGCCAGGTTGCTCCTGGGATGCTCGGGTTTTTCTTCAAATTCGGTGATCTGCCGGTTCTCATCGGTAATGACGATACCGAAACGCTTGGCTTCCTCCATCGGAACAGGCATGGCCGCGATGGTCACGTCCGCATCATTCTCCTTATGGAAGTCCAGCATTACCTCATAGTCCATCTTGTAAATGTGGTCGCCCGAAAGGATCAGTACATAGTCGGGATTGTAGCTCTCCATGTACTCGATGTTCTGGAGTATGGCGTTGGCGGTTCCGGTGTACCACTCGCTGTTTACGTTTTTTTCAAACGGGGGCAGAACGGTAACGCCGCCGATATAGCGGTCCAGATCCCAGGGGGTTCCGATGCCTATGTGGGAATTGAGCTTCAGGGGCTGATACTGGGTAAGTACGCCCACGGTGTCAATGCCGGAATTGATGCAGTTACTTAAAGGGAAATCAATGATTCTGTATTTCCCTCCGAAAGGTACTGCCGGCTTGGCCATGTGGGTAGTGAGTACTCCGAGTCTGCTTCCCTGACCTCCTGCCAGAAGCATGGCGATTATCTCTTTTTTGATCATCAGCATCACCTCTTTGATTTTTTAGTGTGTTAAAGAGATTATACATCTATTCGGGGAATTTGTGTATATTTTTTACAAAAAAGAATTGAAAAATTGAAAAATTTTGTGATGATTAACGACTACGGGAACGGAAATGCAGAATAAAAAAGATCAACCTCTCTTTAAGACCCCGGTTGCCCCACGTCACATGAGAGGTTCCGCTTAGTGCTGCTTCGTTCCCGACCTGACACGGTTCACGGATTCCCATTGCATGGGACCGGAGTCCAAAAGAGAGGTTGATCGTCTTGCTCTCAGGGACTTGATTATATAGTCAGTTGAAATCCTTGTCAATCAGGGCTTTTACCCCTGGCCAGCTTATCGCTCTGCTTGCTTTCGTCTATCGCCTGATCCTTTTCGGCTATATGGAACTGGTCGCGCCCGCCGGCCTTTGATTCATAGAGCATATTATCTGCCCGCTTTATACCGTCCATGTACTCCGTATCCGTGGAGGCAAAGCCTGCAATTCCGATGGATGCCGTCATGGAGAGCTCGGTACCGTCCTCGGTCGTGACCTTGACCATGTGCACCGCTTCCATTACTTTCACGGCTATCATCCTCACTGCGTCCTCATCGAGACCAAGGTATACTCCCACGAATTCATCACCGCCCCAGCGGATCAGGTAATCGGATTTCCTGAAGGTGTGATACAGGCTGGTGACAACCCGTTTCAAAACCACATCACCCACGTCATGACCGTAGGTGTCGTTTATTTCCTTAAAATGATCCACATCCAGCAGCATGATGGCGGGGCTGGGCTTGCCTTTCTTAAAGGCCTCGAAGAATTCCTTCAGCTTTTCTTCTCCGTACTGCCGGCTGGTGGCCTTGGTAAGGGCATCCCTCTCAACCAGATGCCTCAGACGGTTTGTGATCTTAGCCGTGAATTCCCTGTCGGAGCGGAGAGTCATCACTACCATGAAGGCCAGGAGCAGGATAAAGATCACGGCTACCACCAGCTCAAACCTTATCATGTACTTCTCCACCGGCGCCCGGGTATTCTTCACATAGAGGTCGATATCATCCATGTTGGAGCCCATTCCGACGATCCAGTTATAATCCTTGAAAAGCTTGGAGTAAACGATCCTGGAGCTGCGGCTTCCGTCCTTATTCTTTATTGAATATGAATACTGGGCATTCCCCAGATCATTTATCTTATCCAGCTCCTCCTGCAGGTACTCCTTTCCCTCTGCATCCTTTTCCGAAGTGGAAAGGAGACGGCCTTCGGTGTTTTTCTCTTCGGGATTTACCAGCCTTGCCGCGTAGTTCTTCCCGCCGTTATAATTACGGAGCTCATTTATCCAGAGCCAGGTATTGCCTTCGAACTTATTGTAGCTGACCTTCTGCGATATGCTCTTTTTAACGATATCGTCCATGGTCTGACGAGTGATGCCGTATATTATCGCAGTATCACCGACCCTGAATGAATCCGATGAAATGAAGCTGTTTTTGAATTCGTCCTCATTTCCGTCCCAGGCGTCTCCCAGAAGCCCGGCGGTATCGTAGATCACATCATTGGTATTTACGTCATAGGCCATGCAGGTCCAGTTCAGGCTGTCGGGCCTTCCGTCGAAATATTCCTTTACGGCACCGGCGGGATCGTCCTTTGATTCCTCTGCAATAAGGTGCACATAGTCCCGGCAGCTCTCCACCTGATCCTCATATTCCTTGGTGCGGACAGCCCTCTCCGTAACTATATCTTCCACCAGGTTATTGACGGTATTTTCCAGGAAATGCTTCCTGAGTTCCAGTGAATTGGCGTATAGCTGGTTATTATAGAGATCCCTTACCCGGCTGAAAGCCTGATGGAGCAGTATAAGGATCACCACCGTCATTACCAGAAATATTACGATTGTCTGCGGTCTAACGCTTTGTTTTTTCTTCATAACAATAATTATGATACCACAGTGCACCTGTCCTGTCATAATAAAGATGTTACCGATACCCTGCTTGCAGATGTCCGGAGGGTGTGATATCATTATGTAAACAACATATGTAAAGTAAACATAAGTCATACCGATGAACCGACTGATCTTAAAGAAAAGACTGGCAGCGCTTCTCACAGCTGCCGTGCTAATATCTGTTTTCAATCCTGCTCTTCCGGCTGTTGCCGAAGGGCTGTCATCTGACTCCGTAAATACTGAACAGAATACAGATCCGGTATCTGAGGATTCGTTAAACGCCGTTTCCGATGACGGCAGGGCGGATGATAACACGGATACCTTCGATAATGATAATGAAGGCACAGAAAGCCTGTCTGATGATGCGGCTGAAACCCTGAGTGAAAATGCGGGAGTACCAACGGAAGATGAAGTGATTGCGGAAGAGGATGCGGATCTCTTTGCCGTGTCCGCGGACGGAGTCAGCAGCTGCTCTTTAAGCGCTGATTTTGCAATGCCCGCCGCCTTCCTTACGAAGAAGAAGCTTACGCTTAACGGCATGCGGAGAACCGTGAGCGACGACACCTATCTGGTACTTACCAACGACGGCGACTATGAGCTTTCGGGTCTGAACGGCGGTCTCCAGGTATCGGTGAATAAGGTCTCATATAACGGATTCCCGGCGTATCGCCTTAGCTTCATCGCCACATCTTCAACTCCGAAGGGCAGTCATAAATATGATATCATCGCCAAAAACAAAAAGAGCGGAGTCCAGCTGAAAAAGGTCCGTCTTATCGTTGCGGTAACAAAAAAGAATCCGGCCGTAAAATGGCAGAAGAACCGGATAATCCTGAATAACTCGGTGAAAGGCGACTTTGCCCTGAATTCACCTACTGTGGAAGGAGTTTCCGTTGTACCCTTATCCGGCAATAAGTATAAGCCGAAGATCCCCGCAGGCATCAATATCACGATCCAGAATGAGAGCACGATAAAGATCACAGCAGGGAAAAATGTAAAAATAAATAAGAATTATCCCGTAACGCTCTGGCTGCTGTATTCCGACAGTACAACCGTAAAGGCAGTTAAGCGCAAATTCACCGTTAAGGTAACGAATAAGGATGAGACAGTAAAGCTGAAAAAAGTGAGGGACAGTTCTCTTGATCTCTCTGCCCGCCAGGGCACGGCCTTCCATTATAAGCCGGTTATAAAAAATACCGGACTGGTGCTAAACGACGTAAGTTTCAGGGATAAGAGTATTTCTGACAATTATATAATAGAGAAGGTCTGCGATCCGGATACGAAGGAGATCACGGATTTCTATGTGCGCGCCAAAGAAGGGGCGAAGCTCGTTAAGGGCAAACAGGAATTCAATTTTGATATGGCCCTGCAGGCGCCCCGGATGGATGCAAAGACCGTCAAAGTTACTTCCGCTTTCAAAGCCGCGAAGAAATCCTCAAAGATAAAACTTGTCTTTGTAAACGGAAACGCCCTAAAGATTACCGAAACTTTATCCGATAATCATATTGCGGGGACAATCGACCTGAGAGTCACCGCGCCTAGGTATTCGGTGATCGACGGGGCTTCCATAAAGGATCTCAATAATAACGGAGCCTTCAAGGCGTACTGGTTCCTGGACGAATACGGCCAGGCAGTCAGATTACGCATAGTGATAGATAAAAACAAAGTCACTTCGGGGAAGAAATATAATCTTATCTATTCCCTTAAAGCCTTAGGAGCAGATGCGGACACGGCGCCTACAAAGATCACCGTCAAGTTTAAGGCACCCTGATGTTTCTTAAATTTTAATATCTTTCGTAAACAAAAATTCACATTTTGCCATTATTATATTTTTAATGTATAATATGTTGCGCGATTTTGAGTGAGTTGTTTAAGGAAAGATTACCGCAGGTTCCGTGGTATGAAAAGACGGTTAAAGAAGATTTCCCTTATATTGGCGGTTTCGCTTTTGCTGACCTCTATTCCGGGTTCTGTATACGCAGAGCCTGTTTCTGATGTTGTGGAAGAAGAGGAAGATGCCACCGTTATGGCTACCGAAACTCCCGAGGAAGAGGAAACCGTCCGGAGTACCGAAACCCCTGAGGAAGAGGAAGAACCCCGCACAGAAGATACAGAAGAAAAAAAATCTGAAGAGAACCGGGAGAAGTCCGGGGAAAAACCCGCCTCCGGTTCTGAGGGAGAGAACAAAAAAACTGTCGAGAAAACAGAGCCCTCCCAGTCTGATAATTCCACTGATATAGAAGAAAATAAGAATGAAACCGCTGACGAAGGCAAAGCCGATACGGTTTCCGATGATGCAATCGATGAGACCGTCTCTGCCAACGACGCCGAAGACAGCCTCTCTGATAACTCTGTGTCTGAAAATGAAGTTTCCGAGAATTCCATTTCCGAAAACGAAGTGTCGGAGAACGAAATCATTGAAGATGAAATTACAGATGGCTATGAAGAAGGCGGAAACATAGATATAACCATGGACTTCGATGAGGAGACCGTGGCTGAGGTGGCTGAGGCATCCGAGGCCAAGCTGGCTTCTTTCACAGAAGGAGATGCGGGATTAAATGCGGTTGGATCGTTGGCGAGCGAGTATTACGGTTCATTAGAATATGTCGATGATGGAATTTATGATCCAGACAAGAATATGTTGTGCTGGGCATATACAGCAGCTACTATGGCCGAGATCAATATGAATAAGAAGGGACTTAGGAATAGAAGTGATGCACATATTGATCCAATTCAGATTGCACAGGCAACATACAATAAAATGAGATATGATAATTATGGAGAAACTTGGAATAAAACAGCGAACACATATACTCCAGATTTGTCAAAGACTACGAATTCGGTAGCTAGAGATTATACTCGTTTTATTGGTGAAGATAGAAAATTAATAGA
>JAIKXV010000096.1 GCA_024683935.1 Lachnospiraceae bacterium
CCACAAGTATAAGTATCATCTCGACGGTACCTATCGCGTCCTCTTCAGCAAAGAACCTTTTCAGCATCTTTTCTCTCCTTTCCTTAATGTTTTTATGATAAAGTCCGTTTTGCCGGACAATCTCATACGATTCAGCTTTCGTTCACAGCGAGAATGACAGGAATGCCGGTATGATGACTATTATCATCACCACCAGAAGCATGATGCCCATCGGCAGCAGGAGTTTGGTCCCTGCCTCTTCTCCGGCTCTTTTCGCATTTGCCTTCCTGTCCTCAAAGGCGTCCCTTGCCTCCGCTTCCAGCGCTGCGTTTAATCCCGCATTTCCCTTCTGCAGGTTCTGGGATAACAGGGTTCCGAGCTTGCTGTACCTTCTCACACCGGTTCTGGTACCGAAATTCTGGTATGCTTCGGATTCCGGAACACCGCCCTTCATTTCCCTTACGGTGATCAGCATTTCTTCCAAAGCGTAGCTCTTTTCTTTTTTCCCTGTTTCTCTCTGTTTTTCATAGTCCGAGGCTATCTTTTCAAAAGCACCCCTTATCGTCATTCCGGCGCAGAAAAAGAGGTTCAGCCGGCTTACTATATCGGGATAATCCATCAGCATTTCCTTTTCCCGTTCCCGTATCTTCTTGTCCAGATCCCTGTCTCTGCCGTACCAGATAACCAGTGCGGCCAGGATACTCATCATGAATATAAGACTCGCACTGCTGCCGCCTGACAGTCTGTACGTGATATCCTCATCTCCCAGGGATCCCGGAAGCACCAGGTTTTCTGCGGATACCGTGAGAGCGTCGTATTTTCCGATCTTCCTGATGACCATGTCCCTGAGTCTCCCCGTTGCATCCTTATGTCTCGGAAATACCAGGACCGGGAAGCTGAAATCTTCGTACCTTCCCTGATAGCTTAGTGTCGCTGTCAGGACTACCGGCGTTCCATTCGTGTCCTTCACCTCTTCCTGTATGGTGCCGCTGCTGTCCAGCACATCATAATCATCCACCGACCACTCGATATTTACCGGATAATCTTCCGCCGTATCCATAAGCTCCAGGTCATATTCCACCCTGTCCAAAGACCGGTTTTCGCCCAGTATCTTTTCCGGCAGCGTATCTCCGATCCGTTCAAATATCTCATCGGTCTCTTCCGCACTGAACCGGCGCTCTCCCACCGTAAGGGCTATGGGATCCTTTATCTCCCGTTCTCCCACTTTTGCGATAAGATCAACATTCCGGTCTCCCTGCCCGTATCCCTTTCTCTCTATACGGAGATCCTCAAGGCTGCCGCTATTCAGAAAGACGCTCAAGGCCATGGCGAGGGAGAGAAATATACCGAGACAGAGCACCGCCAGAACCTCGGCAAGCTTATCCGCCCTGTATTTCTCCGCTTCCTTTCTGCCACCGGAAGCCGGGTTTAACAGGATCTGCTTTTTTATGATCTCTGCGCTGTTTGACAGCTTGAAATGCTTTAAGATGAGAACAGACAGTTTCTTAAATATCTTCAAACCTTTTCCGCCTCCGAAATGATCTTCTCCGCCATTATGAAACCCGCGATGTATAGAGAAAGGCATACCGTCATGATCACGCAGCCTGTTATATTGTGATATAGCGCCGACAGGAATCCGGCGGAAGTGATATTGAGATAGATAATGATCCCAAACGGTACCGCTTCCATAACCCGGTTTTCATATCTCTTCGAGCTGATCGCGGTTCTGATATCCCGCCTCACGTCCATCTTGTCCCCGATGGATTCCGCGGCCTTCCTTATAATCCTTGTAAAATCACCGCCGCTTCTCTTCGCTGCCGCAAACACATTGGCAAAATCCTCTATATCCTCTATCCCGCTGCGGTATGACAATTCCAGCAGGATCTTTTCCAGTGTCTCGTTGGAGCGGAGTCTTCTCGTCAGTATCCGGAATTCATTTCTGATGGGGCTGTCCCCGTACATTTTTTCCATTACCCTTCCCGCCTCAATAAAGGCGTTTTCGACGGAATAACCGGCGTTCAGGGAAGACTGCACTGCCATAATGGCTTCCCGGAAACCGAGGGACAGCTCATATTTCCGCTTTTCTATAAGGCTTCGCTTCATATATCTTAAAAACACATATTCCAAGGGGATTATCAGAATGAGAAATGCTATTGAACTTCTGTAGAATGTCCAGGAGACAAGGCCCGCGAGAACCGCTCCGGCCGAAAGATACATGATCCTCTCGCCTCCGGAGAACCTGTATTTGTCATAGTTCAAAGGAACCCTCCCCTTTCCAGCTTTTCCGTAAACAAAAGCTCATTTTTCTTCCTGAGCCTCGATCCCTGATATGAATAAAGAGTGCTGCAGGTGATCTCCCCGTCCTCATAACCTGTGATCTCCACTATCTCCAGAACCTTACGGCTCTTATCCCGGAGCCTCCCGAGATGTACTATGATGTCCACCGCGGAGGCTATCTGTCTCCGGATCGCTGCAAGGGGCAGATCCATTCCCGCCATGAGCACCATCGTCTCCAGCCTCGAAAGCATATCCTTTGCGGAATTGGCGTGGCCCGTTGAAAGACTCCCGTCATGGCCTGTGTTAGCGGCCTGGAGGAAGTCAAAAGCCGCGCCGTCTCTTATCTCACCAACTATGATCCGGTCAGGTCTCATCCTCAGGGACGATTTTATAAGGTCCCTCATGGTCACCGGGATACAGCCTTCCACGTTTGCGTTTCTGGTTTCGAGGCTCACCAGGTTCGGTATTCCCTGTATCTGCAGTTCGGCCGAATCCTCTATCGTTATGACTCTGGTGTCCTCCGGGATAAATGATGACATAGCGTTTAAGAATGTGGTCTTTCCGCTGCCGGTGCCTCCTGAAACAAAGATGTTGTACCCGCTTATCACCAGCTTTTTCAGGAATTCCACCACCTCCGGGGTGATGGAGCCGAAGCGGATCAGATCCTCCATTTTTATCGGACTGTCCGGGAACCGCCGGATGGTGATTATGGGGCCGTTAAGTGCCACGGGATTCATGACTATATTTACTCTGGCTCCGTTTTCCAGCCTGGCATCCACAATGGGAGAGGCCTCATTTACCACCCTGTTGGAACCCGCTGCTATCTGCTGGATAACGTCATTCAGGCTTTCCTTTGATTCGAAGCGCTTGTCCCAAAGGCTTAAACATCCGTCTCTTTCGATGAAGATGTTCTCCGTGCCGTTTACCATGATCTCCGTCACATGCGGATCGTCTATCAGGCTCTGTATCACGCCCTTCTTTCTGATGGAATCGAAGAGCTCGTGCATCAGTCTGCGCTTCTCTTCGAGACTTAAGAAGGTTCTCTTTCCCGCGGAAAGTATGGCGCAGTTTATGATCTCCTCTATCTCCTCATCACTTACTTCCCTTGAAAGATCAATATCTCTCAGTATGGCGTCGTGGAGCTTTGTCTTTATTTCCGTAAGGTTTTTCATAGTGCCCTCACAAAGTCGCCCATCGGAGAATCGGACAGACTGTAGAGATTTCCGTTCAGCTCATTCATAAAGGGAATGCTGATCTCCCTGGTCTTTTCAAGGATCTCACCCAGCTCCATTATGCGGAGCATGGCTTCGTACTGCTCGATCTTTGCCTTTGAAACCGTATCCTCCCTGACCGGCATGTATATCGTCCTCGCGGCCTGCAGTATATCCAAAAATCCGCTTATCGAGTCGGACAGATCCACCACTATCTTTGAGTAATCACAGCCGCAGAGTTCATTAAACAGGATGACCCAGGTTTCGCGGCTGACCGACAGTATATCGAGAGGCGAGATCACCGGAGGTACATAGTCCAAAAGTCCCGCCTTTTCCACCATGCTGGCCAGCTTACAGGGAAAATTCCTTTTTTTCTGATCGATGTAAAAGAGAAGATCGGATAAGTCGCTCATAAAATTATTCTGCAGGAGCTGGTTAAATCCCGAGTATTCTTCAAGGTTCATATACAGCACCTTTTCCTTCTCCGCCAGAACCTCTCCCAGTGCGAAGGCGAAGGATGTTCTGAAGCTCCGTCTGATGGGGGAATAAACCACGATCATCTCGGTACTTACACTGCTGATGAGTCCTGTTTCCAACATGGGCTGTTCGGCGTAGTAGCACATCACTTCCCGCATGATATTTTCCGATGACTGGTATTTGCAGATGGATTTATGTCCCTTTCCGTCCCTTGCCCCGTCATTCTCTGACAGGACCATCATCTCTCCGGTCTCGCAGGCTTCAATGTCATCATCCAGGTCATCCTCGGGGATCAGAAGGATGTCTATGTCATTTCCCCTGATGTAATCCTTCAGCAGCTCCTTGTCCGTAAAGCCCTGTATCTCCAACGGAACCGAACGGCAGTCATTCATATAGCTCATCAGTTTTGTTACGTACTCTTCATCCGGATCAAATACCGCAAGTGTGTTTTTCTTCATTTCTCTCCCTTCAGATGCTCATTAATATCCCAAGGCTTACCGGCAGTGCCATCGGGATCCTTATCCCTTTTATCTTTCCTGTCCTTACCGCCATAAAGAGAAGGAGAAGTACGCTGAATGCCGTGACGGGTATCAGCGACTCTTTAAGAACCTCGTGTCCCGTATAGACTGCAATGGACATTATGAATTTGATGTCCCCTGCCCCTAAGTATCCCCCTGCGTAGAAAACATACAGCAGGGCAAATACCAGAAGGGCCGAAAGGATTCCGTCAACCGCCCCCTCTATGCCTCTCTCCAAAAAGGCAAAGACAAGACCCAGTACAAAAAAGAAAACATTTTGAAGATTATCAATGTAACGTGCTCTCAGATCTGTAAGGGATGCTGCGATGAGGAACATGAAAAGAACCGGTCTTCCCATAATCATCCGCCTTGAAACTTTAGATCAGTTAATTCCTGTTTTGGAATCTCTGCCGAAACGGCAATTTTGAATTTCAGAAAATTGCTTTCTTGAAATGTGAGATTGAGAATACACCAATCGGGCCGGTTTGTCCAGCCCGATTTTTGTATTTTAATGTGTACAATTTGGAGACAAAACTTATTTTGTTCCGAAAATACGGTCTCCGGCGTCTCCCAGACCGGGACAGATATATGCGTTCTTATTCAGCTCGCGGTCCAGGTGGCCGATATAGATCTGCACATCGGGATGGGCCTCTGTAAGCGCCTTTACGCCCTCCGGAGCAGCTATGATGCACATGAATTTGATCTTCACTCCACCCCTTTCCTTGATGAATTTTATGGCGTCGATGGCGGAACCGCCCGTTGCCAGCATGGGGTCGGTTACGATGATCGTCCTTTCGTTTATGGGTGCCGGGAGCTTGCAGTAATAGGAATGTGGCTTGTGGGTTTCCTCATCCCTGTATAAGCCAATATGTCCCACCTTTGCAGCAGGAAGGAGATTTAAGATACCGTCTGTCATGCCGAGACCTGCCCGGAGTATCGGTACTATGGCCTGCTTCCTTCCGGCCAGCACGGGAGACACGGTTTTTTCGATGGGGGTTTCCACATCGATATCCCTTAATTCCAAATCCCGCAGTGCCTCGTATCCCATGAGCATGGCGATCTCATTTACGAGCTGGCGGAACTCTGCAGTTCCCGTGTTCTTATCCCGGAGCCTGGTTATCTTGTGCTGGATAAGGGGATGGTCAAGAACTATCACATTTTCTGATTCAATACCTGAGGACATTTTTTCTCCTTTCATAAAGACAGCCGTCAGTGCTTATCCTGGCGGCTGCAGTGTTTTATCTTGATTCTCAGCTGCTGAACATATAGGCAACCGTGATCTTTCCGTTGCCGACATAGCTGGAGATCCCTATGCGGGTATACTCACCAAAGACCATGTTATCATAATGCGCCGGGGACGCTACCAGATTGTCGAACATGATCTTTGAGGCCTCTTCAACATCCTCTGTTTCTCTCACGTAGGAAAGGTTCTCGCCCTTCCACTTGTTTCCGGGGATCATCTTAACGCCCTGCTCTCCGTTCGGCCTGGTATGGCTCCACTTTGAAGAAGCCTCCTTCGAACGGATATTGGCAATCGAAATAAGGCTGCTGTCTATAGCCAACGCCTTCAACCCCTGGGATGCCCTAAGCTCATTGATATTCTGCAGCATGGCATTATTAACAGCGTTAGTATTAACTGCATATGCATCAACGCTAAAAAGCATGGTAAATAGAATTACCATGAAAAGCAATTTTCTCATCGAAAGTCCCCCGTAACAGAGGAACTGCAACTGGCTGCCTCATAAAGGCCCTATAGTTTTGCGCCCCCGTGTTGCCACGGGTTTGCCAATGTACAGTTCTGCTGGTATTTTAGCGCAAATACGAAATAAGGGCAACCCGGCCTATACGGAAAAACCGCGGTTTCCGGGGGCTACATTATTACTGATCCCGGATCTGCCATAGGTAAGTCCGGAATAGACGGTTTCTATGTTTTTCATCTCCGGGCCGGAACTGTCCTGATCGGCAATCTTTTCAAAGGCGTCATGAAGCTGGGTAAGGAGCTTCTCTGCTTCATCCAGCACCTTTGTGTTATTGCGGATCATCGCTTTGTCCAGCAGCAGGGAAATGTAGTTATAGATCCTGTACAGATAAAGGGCGATCTCCTGGGAGTAGTCAAGGACTCCCCTCAGCTGGTCTATGCAGCTCTTCGCATGCTGTATGCCCCGGGTCAGCTCGTCCCGGTCCGCAGCATTTTTCGCGTCTTCCAGATATGTTAAAGCAAGTTCATAGGTCAGGACTACTATCCTCGTCCTGTTTGCCTGTGAGATCCTGAGGGTAAATTCTTTCTTCTTTTCGTCAGTCATCTATGGGTCCCTCCTTATGACAAAACGTCACTGTATCAGCTGAAGTGCCTGCTGCGGCGCCTGATTCGCCTGCGCCAGCATGGATGTGGCCGCCTGGACCAGTATCTGCTGGCTGGCATAATTGGTCATCTCCTGCGCCATGTCGGTATCCTGTATACGGCTCATGGAAGCGCTCAGGTTCTCATTTGATGCTGCGATATAGCTGATGCTGTGCTCCACACGGTTGGTGTAGGCACCGATCTGAGCCCTGGCACTGGAAACATACTTAAGGGCGTAGGTTACTCTGTCGATACTCTGCTGGGCGCTGGTCTTGGTCGTCATATTGAGATTATCGATATCCAGTCTTTCCAGGCTGATCTTGGGGAGAGAGCATTCCACAACCTCTTCCTCATTGGCGCCTATATGGAGATCCATTGCTCCCTGGCCGGTGAGGGTGATATTGAATACTAAACCTGATATATTCTTGTAATCATTGACTTTATTACCCTCTGTATCCTTTGTCGTTATCTGCTTGCCATCACCGTCTAACTGCTGTGTCAGCCGCTTATCAAGCCTGAGATTTATTTCCTCTCCGTTATTGCCTCTTAAGGTGAGATACTGGGTTCCGTCCTCGCATATCTTTACATACCCATCCTGCTTGGCATCTTCTCCTTCTCTTCCGTATGCTCCTTCCGTAACCCAGGTCCCATTGTAATTCTTTACGCCTGTCGGATCATCCTGATACATAAGTTCCGGATCAAGATATTTGGGATATGACATTTCTTTCAGATCTGCTTTTATCACAGGTTTGCCATCCGTTGTTTCAATCGTGGCGTTGATCGTAAGAGAATGGCTGCCCGGATCAAATGTCTCTGTTAGAGTCACCTTATACTTTCCTGCATTCATCTTATCGTTATACTCTTCGATCTGAACAAGCTTATTATCATCACAGTACCCGTGATTCTCCAGATGTCCGTCCAGAAGCTTCTGTCCGTTAAGCTCTATCTGCTCTGAGATTCTCTGTATCTCATTGGTGAGCTGTTTCACCTCCTGCTGTATATCAGCTCTGTCGCTGGCAGACATGGTACCGTTGCTGGCTTTGATGGACAGCTCATTTAATCTCTGAAGCATATCGGTAACTTCATTCAGAGCTCCGTCAGCAGTTTCCAGTACGGATTTTCCCGTGGTGGCGTTTACGTCTGCTCTTTCAAGGGCTGCCAGCTGCTGGCGCATTCTTCCTGAAATAGCGTAACCCGTGGGGTCATCCCCTGCAGTATTAATCTTGTATCCTGATGAAAGCTTTCCCGTAGAAAGAGAAAAGGCCGACTCGTTACGAAGAAGGACGTTATTTGTAATGATGGCTGTAAGATTACTGTTAATGTGCATGGTTTACCTCCACTATAAAAATCTTCGCAGTCCTGTAAAGAACAGCGGGGTTACTTTCGGCATCCATGCTCTCTGACCCGTTGGTTTCAACTCTGTCCGTCCCTGGCAGAGCAGTATTTTTGTCTCTTATGGATTTTATATCGGCAGTTTCCGGTATTCTGTTTATATCTCCGGACAAAGACTTTTCAAAAATAATGTCGCCTCTGTCTATTCCGGCTCTGTCAAGTCCTGATAAAAAGCCTTCGGAAACGCTGCGGAGACGCTCGCTGCCCTGATCTGTCGAAGAGGTCACAAGCCCGCCTATCCGGCCCTCCGACAGCGTAAATTCGCCGTATACCTGTCCGAATTCCTCAGTCTCAAAGGATACCGCTGCCTTTGACTCGCCGGTTCCCCTTATGATCTTTACGTTTACAGAAGTAAGCCTTCCCCCTATCTCCATGGGGATCTCATAGTTTTCTGCCCGGGAAAGGCTCTTTGCAACGGTCAGTCTCCTGTTCAGGCTCTGCAGGGCCTTAATATCCAGATACTTATCCGCGTTTTCAGAGGCTTCCCTGATCTCTGCCTCTGTTTCTTCCGCCATTTCCCCGTATGCTTCCTTAACATCATCTGCCGGATCTGCTTCAGAAGCCTCTTCCGAAATATCTCCCATCTTTTCAAGGATCTTTTCAGAGCGGCTCTTTATCCTGTCTCTGATATTTTCCCCGAGAATATTTATAAGCTCATTAAAATAAGCACCTCTGTCATTCATGAGGGAAGCCATGGCATTCACGTTTTCAGGCGTGATCTCCTGGCCGTAACGGAGCAGCATCTCGTAAACATTATCTTCCTTCAGGGCAGCTTCCCTTATCTCTCCGGATTCCTCTGCTGCGAAAGCCATATCCGTTTCTTCCTGATCCGTACCGACGTCATTGGTACCGGGGGTATTCCGTCTCATGATATCTGCGAGATCCTCCAGGATGGTATCTCCCCCGATCTCCGAGATATCCGGAAGCTTTTCCGGAGAGAGGCTGTCATAGAGCTCGTGGCTTAAGTTCTCTGCGTACTGCCGCTCTCTTCTCATTTCATCATCGGATTCATTATGAAAAGCCGTCTCTATCTGGGCGTCTATCTTCATATTCCGGGAAGCGTCCTCTGCCTCGGTCACTCCGCCGAAATCTTCACCTATGCTGAAATCCATATGACCCTTACCCCGGGTACGGAGCTCGGTAAGGAGGTTCTTTAATGACAGCTCTTTTCCGCTGTTCACAAGGGAACCGATCACAGCGCCGTCGGAATTCTCAACCTGTCTTAGCAGTCTGTAGATACCGATGTAAGATGTTGCCTCATCCTCGGATATCTCGTGACTCCTCTCCAGACGGAAAAGATACTCGCTGAACTTCTCATTTTCTCCGGTGAGCCCCTGCATTTCTGAAACCTTGTCTATAAGTTCCTGCATGCCGGTATGAAGAGGGTTCACGCCCTCCCTGATAAGGGACACCGTTGCGGCGCCGGTAAGGCGGTTGATAAGGGTCCTTACGGTCTGATCAGCCGCCTTAACATCGGCGATGTTTTTCTCATTTATTTCCATGCTGTTATAGCCGAGGATACGGACAGCCCTTAAATTCTCTTCCGTTTCCTTTATCCCGAGTTCATGCAGCAGTTCTCCCGCATTCCGGAAAGCATTTCCTATCCGGTCTCCGAGATCCGCCCTTACTTCGGTTCCCACGGCTTCGTATGTCATGTTTGCAGCCTCGAACTTCAGCTTCAGTTCGTTCCCGGCTTCATAGACATCATTCACCGTAAATGCTTCCGCAGAAGAAAAGCTCCCTATCACGGCTGCGGGCATGTTCTTTATTTCCGAAACCTTAAAGAGGGTTTCCTCGGCAAGGCTTACCTTTTCGTCTATGGATGCGGCATCCTCTGCTCCATCCCGCATAAAGGCCGCACGGTAAAAAGCCTGCTCCTTTATCTTCAGCTCATCCACCCTGTCTGACAGACCTTCTGTATCAAGGGCAAAGCCGTTATCCGAATCCATGCTGCGGTTTGCCTCGCTATTCATTTTGAGCCTGGTCTCATTTAATATCCGCTCGTTCTTTATCAGGTTATAACCTTTTATAAGATAGGCGTTTCCGGCTTCATCACCCCTTGCAACCGCTTCGCAGATCTCCTGCATCACATCCCCGGCTTTAAGGGGGAAGGCAAGGGACTTCAGATCCTCATAGAGGTTCAGGGTATCGGGGTTTAAGGCAAAGCCCGCCTTTATCAGATATTCCGCATCCTTTCTGATGTTCTCATCAGGCTCTAATCCGGCGTTCTCGATTATGCTTTCTATCTGGCCCGAAAGAGCCTCAAGGTCGTCATTCTCCGCGATCTCGGAAAGATATCCCGTGCCCTCATTGTCAAAGTAGCCCTTTGCACCGCCGGACCCGCTGCCGGAACCGGAATGCTCAGCCATATACACATTTTCTATCGTGGGCTCTTCCGCGTTTGAAAGCAGATATTCCATGCTGCCTGCATCCAAAGGCTCTATCTTCGCCGCTGTCCGGAATGCATTAACCGCAGACCTGATATTTTCGTCGGTTTTCGGCAGATCCGCAGCTTCAAAGCCGGCAGCCGCATAGTCCTTCAGCGCCTCTTCGTCCTTAAACAGTCCGCTGTTAACCGGAGTTTCGGAAGTGATCTTATTTGCTGCCGCAACGCTTCCCGTTATCTCTGCTGCCGTTTCCCTGTCGACCGTATCGGTAAATCCCGCTACGTTCACTCCGGATTCCGCCAGTATGACCTTTATCCTGTCAAGACCCGTTACAGCCTCCGCCTCACTCATGCGTCCGGGCTGGTAGCCCTCCTCCTGCATGGCGCGGAAGTCCTTTTCCGACATGGTGTTTGACATTACTGCCATGTAATTATGTGCATTCTTCGCATCAAAGGATGAAACGCCGGAAAGCAGATCCTTCTTTCCGCCCTTTATACCCTTTGATTCTGATACCCCTTTAAATCCGTGCGCGGCTTTGCTGCCTTCGCCGATATCCATGACTATGCCGTCCGCTTTTGATTTCACGGCATTATCCTGCATGCCGTATGCTTTCGCCATGCGGATATTCCGAGGATCCATGCTGTTTTCTGTAACCGGGGTTTTTGTTTCTGTCTGAAAATTAATATGCATTCAAAAATAAAAGGCTTCCCTGCTTTTATCTTTTACCTGCGGAACCTTCCCTGTCCCGCCCGAAATCTGTTCTGTATGTCTATTATATCGGCTTCTTTACGCTTTTCCTAAAGTCCCCGCCCGTTTTGAAAGCATCATACCTAAAAAACCGCCGCAGTCTGTCTGCGGCGGTTTCCGTATTCTTTTATAAAACAGATCAAAGTGTGATGTTTTCCGTTTCGGGAGGTTCAGGCTGCTGTCCTCTGATGCGTCCGTCCTCGGAGATGATAACCTTGGAAGGAGCGGCTTTCTTTTCTGCCACGGCTTCCGCAAAGGCGGTATCCTCCGGGAGATTCTGTATATCCTTAAGGATGTTGGGAAGCTTATCCATGAGCTTTCCTGCCATCCTCTCAAAAGCAAAGGAGCGGTCTGTCACCAGTGCCTTCTGATAGGAATTCTCGGGAGAAACCTGAGTACGGATAATACCCTGGTTTCCGCGGGAAAGATCAAGGGTCTTCTGCTGCTCTGTTAAAGAGCTGATGCCCTTTGCTTCTTCGACGGGACGTATCTTCTGGACGGGTTCTACCCTCTGTCCGCGGTTTATCTCGTCAACCCTGCCCGCATTGTAAAAGCTGGGGAGCGAAGAATCAATCTTCATTGACATATGACCGGCCTCCTTTCCTTAAAATTCAAAACGCGCAAATAAAGAACATGATTCGCATCTTGTGTCTATAATATCGGCTGTTTTTTAAAATACTTTATAGCCGGATATTAAGATTTTATGAAATTCAGTCGAACTTATATATTACCGCGCCAAAGGGCGGAAGGGTAAATCCTATGGAATAAGGCTGATTGTCCCACTCGATCTTTTCAGCCTTGACCGTCTTTTTCAGTTTGGCTCCGGTACCTCCGAATCTGGTCTCATCGCTGTTCAGCACCAGAGTGCATTTAGCTTCCTTCGGAAGTCCCATTCTGTAGTCGTTTCTTTCCATGGGCGTGAAATTGACAACCACTGCCAGATTATTCTTTCCGGTGGAATTCATCCTGATGAATGAATAAAGACTCTTATCCGTATCGTCGGCGTTTATCCACAGGAAGCCCCTGTTGTCATTATCGAATTCCCAAAGGGATCTGTATTCCCTGTATATCTTCAGGAGTTCCTTTGAGTAGGCATGGAGAGCCGCATGGCCTGTCTCACCGAGAAGGAACCAGTCGATCTCCCTTTCCTCACTCCACTCTCTTTCCTGTCCGAATTCCTGACCCATAAATAAGAGCTTCTTTCCGCTGTGGGTCATCATAAAGGCGTATCCCGCACGGAGATTTGCGAATTTCTCCTGGGGACTGCCCGGCATCTTATTGAACATGGAACACTTCAGATGAACCACCTCGTCATGAGAAAGCACGAGAATATAATTCTCGGCGGAATTGTAGCTCATGGCAAAGGTCATCTTGTAGTGGTTATTCCTTCTGAAATAGGGATCCAGCTTCATGTAATCGCAGAAGTCATGCATCCATCCCATATTCCACTTGAAGGAAAAACCGAGACCGTCATCCTCGGGCCTCGAGGTAACCTTCGGCCAGGCCGTGGATTCCTCGGCTATCATCATTACGCCGGGATATTTGCCCAGCATATAGGAATTGAGGTGCTTAAAGAATTCAATGGCTTCCAGGTTCTTGTTTCCGCCGTATTTATTGGCAACCCATTCTCCGTCCCGCTTTCCGTAGTCGAGATAGAGCATGGAAGCCACAGCGTCCACCCGCAGACCGTCAATATGGAATTCCTCTACCCAGTACGCCGCATTGGCGATGAGGAAATTGCTGACCTCGCTCTTTCCGTAGTTAAAGATCTTCGTACCCCAGTCCGGATGTTCGCCCTTACGCGGGTCTGAATATTCGAAAAGCGGTTCGCCGTCAAAATTTGCAAGACCGTGCTCGTCTCTGGGGAAGTGGGCGGGAACCCAGTCCAAAAGCACCCCCACATTATTCTTATGGAGTTTATCCACCAGATATCTGAAATCATCGGGATTGCCGTAACGGGAGGTGGGAGCGTAGTAGCCGGTGACCTGGTATCCCCAGGATCCGTCAAAGGGATGCTCTGCGATACCCATAAGTTCCACATGGGTATACTTCATCTCCTTCAGATATTCCACCAGCCTGTCGGCAAATTCCCTGTAGCTGTAGAAACCGTCATTTTCCTCGGTGGGATGGCGCATCCAGGATCCCATATGGCATTCATATATTGCCATCGGTTCCCGGTTCATGTCTTTTTGTGCGCGTTCCTTCAGCCATTTGGAGTCACCCCATTTGTAGGGCTTTCCGTTCTTTCCTGAAATGAAGGTTTTAGACGCCGTTCCGGGACGCAGCTCGGCATAGACCGCAAAGGGATCCGCCTTATATATCGTGGTGCCGTTCGGCTTTTCAATATAGAATTTATAGAGCTGTCCGCTCTTTACCCCCGGGATGAACCTTTTCCATATTCCGTTGGGCTCCAGCCTCTCCATGGGGTCAGCCTGGGTGTCCCAGTTATTGAACTCGCCAACTACATGGACCGCTCTGGCATGAGGCGCCCACACTGCAAAGAAGAACCCCTCCTGCCCGTTTTCCACGCTCTCGTGTGCCCCGAGCTTTCTGTAGATCTCGTAGTGTGTGCCGTTTCCAAAGAGGTACTGATCGTCTTCCGAAATAAAGATGCTTTCTTTCATATGAAATCCTTCTCCCTTATGATTATCATATCGTCATCATCATAGCGCTTGCCAACGACCACATCCAGGAAGTGTCCCGGAGTCTTCCGGTTGACATGCCTTATGGCCTCATCCACGATCTCCTCCACCTCGTCTATAGTGACAAAATGGTCTGCCGTCTGCCGTTCATCGATCCTGGTATAAAGGGCAAGGATACCCATATCGTCTATCGTGTATTCCTGCTCTTTGGCATATTCCCTGCCGTGGAACACCAGATCGTCATTGGTATAGGTGGGGATCTCTATCTTTACATCAAAGATATCGTCGAACCACTCCTTCTTGTTATTACGTTCCAGTATCTTGAAAGAGGCCTTGGTCTCTTCCAGGATAAGGATTATGGAAGTGTCCGGCTTTGTAAGTACTGACCTTATGTCCTCCAGGGAAGCATCATTCAGGTCGGCCGCATGCTCAATGACAAGGGCGCAGCCATCCAGTGCCTTTAATACATCGGGTACATTCTTCGTATTGAAGAGATCCGCCGGGATCTTTGCAACCTTACCCACGAACTCGTCAGGATGCTCGTGCATATATCCGCGTGCAAGGGCGTTGGCCAGATTGACCCTGGCACTCTGCTCATTTCCTGTTATTAAGATATTTCCCCTGTCTCCCTTAAGCTTCATGCGGTTAAGGGCATCCCTTATGATATCCGGAAGATCATGCATGGGCAGGAATTGGGCGAAGATATCCTTCTCCTCTTCATCAAAGCCATGTACTTCCTGGGGCTCCGGAGCCACATATTCCTCTTTCTTTTTCCCGCGGGGCTTTTTCTTTACAACCGGTTCTTCCTCTTCCTCGGGTTCGGGAATATCACTGTCTTCCGGCTCCTCTATATCCTCGTCTTCAGGAATGCTTTCTTCCGGTTCGTTGCGCTTCCTGCGGGCATTTACCCTCTCCCGGTGTTCTCTTAATAATCCGGTAAGGTCGCTGGTGACCGTCAGGGTCTCCCTCTTCATTCCCTCTTCGGTTGTTTTTTCGGGTTCTTCCGGTTCCTCCGGCTCTTCCTCGAAGGTAACCTCCGCGGGAAGCTCCTCCGGTTCCACGCTCTCCATCCGGATGCCGTTATTAACCGGCTCTGTTTCCTCCGGTATCTCCGGGAGAGATGCTTCCTTAACGCCGGGGATCACGCCCACCAGTTCGTTTACAATATCATTGGTCTGCTCTAAGGATCTTCTCTTCGCTTCCACAAGCTTCCGGCGGTCATGCTGCTCTTTCTGCCTGCTCCAGCCGTTCAGTATATCCTCAATATTGATCTGTCCCGTTATCTGCTTTTCCGCAGTCTCCGGATCAGAAGGAACATTAAGGCTCATCTGTCCGTCATATTCCTCGGAAATAATGGGGGCAAGCTCTTTTTCCGCATCAGTCTGCCTGTGATTATCTAAATTGAGAGGCGGGCGGTTTGCAAATACATCATCATCTGCCGCATTGATCCTAGGAGCGGGAGTTTCCTGCTTCGGAATAAAGGTTTCCGGTGCAGGCGCTTCCTGCTTCGGGCTCTCCGGCTCCTGCTCGGGGATCGCGTCATCCGCGGTTATCTCATTTATATCCGTATCCGCCTTCATCGGAACTATCGCTTTCATCGACGGAAGCGGCATTTCCTTTTCTCTTAAGGGCTCTCCGGTCTTCTCTTCCAGATCCACCATATTTTTCTTCAGTTCCGCCTGAAGATTCATGGTGCTGTATCTGTCTAAATTAACAGAGGGTTCCTTTATTTCATCCAGACCCAGCCTGCTGTTGACCTCCTTATCGGGGATCCTGTTGGTGGGCTGATTTGAAGGCTGTATATTTGTGATCTCAATGGAAAGGGGCTCGGATTTTTCCCCGGTATCGATGCTTCCGGTAATATCCTCGGCTCCTGCCAGCACCTCCAGGCCATCCTGGTGGTCATACTTCTGCTGCTGTGCCGGAGTCAGATCCTCGTACTGCATTTTCAGCTTCATGGCCTCGGTCACGTATTTGCCGTGCCCGAACCACAGGATCAGCCTGTCGCACTCAGCGACGCACTTTTCCCGGTCTCCGTCCTCGGAATAAAGCCTGGCCAGCTCATATCCCCATCTCTCCTGATAGTCGATATTCTTTAACTGTTCCAGTATCTCTATTCGTTGCTTTATGCCTACGTTGGTAAAATCATAGAATTTATACTGCAGTATAAAAGTAGAAGGATCCTGGGGGGCCAGTTCCATGTATTCCTTCAGGTATCCCACGGAATCATTTAGGTCTCCCATTTTGATCGAGAGTTCGCAGAGTGCGTATATTATAGACCTGGCGTTGGGACATCTCTCATCTGCCATAAGCAGGATATCCCGCGCTTCTTCATATCTCCTGTTTACCTTGTAAATCTCGCTGATGAGGCTTAGGGTTCTGACACTCCGGACCTTTCTCCAGTCGATGCCGTCGGCGATGACCAAAGCCTCGTGAAATTCATGGTTTTGCGCAAGCGACCTTATCTGTTCCAGCCGCACATTATATTCATAGCGATCCAATTTTTTACTCCAAAAATCCTATAAAACTGCTTTATTCTGCCCTATGCACATAGTCTTTAATAGCATAACACAGCCATTTACAGGTGTCAAAATCTATGTCCGTGAGTATGGATATAAAAAACGCCTTCAGGTCCGGCCGGACCGGGAGACGTTTTGATTAATGCGCAATATTACCAAGTATATCCGAAAGCTTCGCAAATTCTTCCAGGGAAAGCTGCTCCCCTCTTATTGTAGAAGGCTTTCCCAGCGTTTCTATGGCTTTGCTTATTTCCTCCGGGGAAAACTGAAGGCCGGGATAATTTTTTAATCCGTTCAGCAGGGTTTTCCGCCTTTGGTTAAAGGAGGCCCTTATGATCTCAAATAAAAGCTCCTCATCTTCGACGCTGACGGAGGGCTCCTTCCGGACCTTCAGATGCATTACCGAAGAAGAAACCTTTGGTCTCGGGATAAAGCAGTTCGGCGGAACCTCCATAACCGCCGAAGCGTCTGTATGATACTGAACCGCGAGCGACAATGCTCCGTAGGTCTTTTTCCCGGGAAGGGACAGCATTCTTTCCGCGACTTCCTTCTGTATCATTATCGTCATGCTCTCTATCGGAGCCTTCTTTTCCAGCAGTCCCATTATTATCGGGGTTGTGATGTAATAGGGAAGATTTGCAGCGACCTTTACGCTTTTGCAGTCATCGGGGAGGATGCTGAGGATATCGATTTTCATAATATCCCCGTTTATAAGAGTTACGTTCTCCCTGTCCTTAAAGCTGCCCTCCAGAATGGGCATCAGCTTCTTATCTATTTCCACTGCGATGACCTGCCCGGCCTTTTCGCACAGAAAAGCAGTCAGGGCGCCGGTGCCGGGGCCTATTTCCAGAACGGTGTCCTCTTCTCCGATCCCGGCGGCGTCCACTATCCTGCGCAGGACATTTTCATCGATCAAAAAGTTCTGACCGTATTTTTTCTGGGCTTTTACGTCATATTTTTTTATTATGGCAGCTGTTCCGCCGGATTTGGTCATAGTCATTTCAGTCGCTCAGACGGTATAGTTTAAGTGCGTTTTGATAGGTGGTCTCACAGACTTCTTCTTTTGAAATACCCTTTATATCCGCGATCGCCTCTGCCACGAGGTTCAGATAACCGGAGTAATTCCTCTCTCCCCGGTGGGGCATGGGTGCGAGATAGGGGCAGTCTGTTTCCAGCACGATATTTTCAAGGGGCGTCTTTGCGGCCACTTCCTTCAGTGTCTTTGCGTTCTTAAAGGTGACCACTCCGCCGATCCCAATATAGAAGCCTTTCTTCACATATCTCTCCGCCATTTCGGCCGAGGCGGAAAAGCAGTGGATCACTCCCCCCATTTCCTCCGCATGACATTCCGCCAGGATATCAAAGGTGTCCTGTACGGCGTCCCGGGAATGGATGATAACCGGTTTATCAAGCTCCCGGGCAAGGGAAAGCTGTCTCCTGAACCAGAAAGCCTGGTCTTCTTTATCCGGGCCTTCCTCCCAATAGTCCAGACCGATCTCTCCTATGGCAACGATCCTGTCATTTCCACGGGTCTTCTCCGCGATCTCGTCCATAACGCTCTCATCCAGCCCTTCTATTTCCGACGGATGTATGCCAAGAGCCCCGTACGCCATGGGGTAACGGTCGAGTATCTCAAAGGTGCCGTCCAGTGATTCCCTGTCAGCGGAAACATTCACGAAATGAACGACCCCTTCTTTCATAATGGTCTCTATTACCTGATCCCGGTCAGGATCATATTTTTTGTCGTCGTAGTGACAGTGTGTGTCGAATATCATTTTCTTTTATCGTCAGTGATAATTATTTATATATTTACACCATCCGTGATTTGTGATAGATTTTCAGCCATGGAAAAAATAAATACAAAAAGAATAACTGTAACAGCACTGTTTTTAGCGATGAACATCGCCATGAGCTCCTTCGGGATCCCGGTTCCGGGCGGTCATCTGTATCTCTGTGATGCCGTGATCTGCCTCGCAGCCCTGCTCTTAAATCCCTTTGAGGCTTTTGTGGTCGGAGGCATAGGATCCTTCCTCGGGGACATGATCTTTTATCCGCTGCCGATGTTCGTTTCCCTTGTAACCCACGGACTTCAGGCCGTTGTGATCTCACTCTTTGCCCACCGACTCATGCCGGAGCATAAAAAGGCGGGGGCTTATATAGGCGTGATCGTCGGCGGCATCATCATGGTGACAGGATATACCCTGGGAAAGATCTTTGTTTACAGCACCTTTGAATACGCCATGATAAAGCTTCCCTACGAAATAGCCCAGGCGGCTCTCGGCGGTATCCTCGGACTGGTGCTCTGCTACCGTTTCGGTATCCAGAAGCTCTTCAACAAGTACTTTTCCTGAGTTACAGCTCTATGCCGTCCTTCAGTGCCAGTTCACGCGCACTTTCTACTGAGTCTATTCCGGTGGCGTTCTTTATGGGAGCGAACTCGTGCTCTCTTATAACCTCATAAGGCAGACAGGTATCCAGCTGGTGTATCATATCGAGCACCAGCTGTTCAAATTTATAGCCGTTGGGTTTCTCGGGTTTCACGGTGTTTCCGTTATCGTCCATATAGCTTATCTTCTTTTCCACTACATGGAGAGGCATGCGGTCTTCGCTTACCTTATTTAGCTCGGGTACATGGAAAAGATAATTCAGGATAACACCGAAGTTATAGGCGGGCTCTCCCTTATCATCCTTCGCATCCATCATTTCCTGAGACAGATCATAATACTCTACGATGGAAGGTCTTCCGTCCTCCAGACACATAACGCCGATCTTTTCATCGGAAGCGGCCTTTTTCACGACCTTTGCGCCGACAGAGGAGTTGCTGAGGACAGTTGCTCCTACAAAGCAGGGATCGCAGATACGCTGCAGGATATTATCGACCGCAAAAAGATCGATCCATTCTATCCCTTCCTTTACCAGCTCTTTATCCAGTCCGACCCGGGCCATGGAGGAGTACCATCCGCCGTTGCCGTTAGGTGAGGTGAAGAGCTTTCCCTTGTCCTCCATATAGAGCTTTCCGTTATAATCGCAGGCGGGAGCCATGCTCTGCTTGAAGAAGGTTACCCGGTCTTCCCTGTAGCCGAAGAAGTTCTTTTCCTTAAGGAAGTTCACTGTAGCCTCATGATTTACCTCGCTGGTCATTATGTAGAGATGGATCCAGGTGTCGGTCTCATGAACCACATCCAAAAGATTCTCTATTATACGCTGGAAGATATAGACCGGCTTGTTGATGCCGATATCATACATTCCCTTGGGATTGTCGGAACCAAGCCTGGTTCCCATGCCGCCGGCCAAAAGAAGCGCCGCTGTCTTTCCCTCTTTTATTGCCTTGCAGCCCGCATCATGGAATTCCTTTTCGCGGGACAGTATCTCGGAACGCTGCATAACGGGAAGGGGTGAGAAAACGCCCCGTTCCAGACCCTTTTCCACATCTCCTATATGGGAGAGCACGCTGAAATCAGTCTCGTCGATCTGATTTAAGAGCTTCTCCTGCCGGTCTGCATCTAACTCATCGAAGTATTTGAGAACGTGTTCCTGGCCTATGGGTTTTAATTTTTCCAGTGCTGCTTCTTTTGTCATTTACCTTCCTCCGAATTTTATTCTGATAGTAAAATAATTTTTGTTCTGATAGTGAAATAAACGAATATATTATATATTTTCCCAACTTTCTAATCAATGCCGTTGTAAAAAATAAAGGCCGCCCCGGAACAGGACGGCCTTTTGTAAGCTTTGTTTTTATCAGGGCTTCGGGTGTCCGCAGTTGGTGCAGAACTTGCCCTCGTTCTTTGTACCGCAGTCAGGGCAGAACCACTGTGCTCCGGCAGCCGGAGCAGCGGGAGCAGCCGCACCGCAGTTGGTGCAGAACTTACCTGTGTTCTGGGTATTGCATGCAGGGCATGTCCATCCGCCTGCCGCGGGAGCAGCTCCGCCGGCAACAGCTGCAGCACCTGCAACGGGAGCAGCAGCCTGGGCATTCTGAGCACCTGCCATCTGGAAGAGCTGGCCTGCGTTCATGCCGCCTGCATTACTTGCCATATTCATACCTGCAAAGCCGAACATAGCACCGCCTGCGCCCTCGTTCTTTGCAGCATCCTGCATAGCCTGAGCCTGAGCGCCCACGAGGGTAGCTGCTGCCATGCCAGGATTCCTGTTGATGGCATTCCTCTGAGCTTCCTTGATCATCTTCTCGTCTTCTTCATCGGCCTTGATGGATGAAACACCGAAGGAAGCGATGGTGATACCTCTGTGCTCAGACCACTTCTTTGAAAGGATCTCATTCAGAGCATCCGCTATTTCATTTGTATGTCCGGGAACCTCGCTGTAACGCACGCCTTTTGCGGAGATCTGTGCGAAAGCAGGCTGCAGGGCTGTGAGAAGCTCGGACTTCAGCTGTGAATCGATCTCTTCTCTCTCGTATGTATCTGTTACATTGCCGCATACATTGGTGTAGAAGAGCACCGGATCCGTGATCCTGTATGAGTACTCTCCAAAGCACTTTACGGAAATATCGATGTCCAGACCGATATTATTATCAACTACACGGAAGGGCACGGGATTGGCTGTGCCGTATTTATTTCCGATGATCTCCTTTATATTTACGAAATAAATCCTCTGATCCTTGGGAGCGTCTCCGCCGAAGGTAAAACGCTTTCCTACATTCTTAAAGGAATCCAGGATGCCCTTTCCGAGACTGCCGCCGAAGATGGACGGCTCAGTTGAAGAATCATAGGTGAATTCTCCGGGTTCCGCGCAAACCTCGGCAACCTTACCCTGATCAACGATGATCATGCACTGACCTTCGTTTACAGCGATAACGGAACCGTTGGTTATGATGTTGTCTTCGCCCTTTGTATTGGAAGACTGTCTCTTCTCACTGGTCCTTTTCTGACCCTTGACCACTAAAACGGTCTCATCAATGGAATCACAGTAAAAATACTCTTTCCACTGGTCGGCAAGAACGCTGCCTGCCGCATTACCTAATGCTTGGATTAATCCCATAGTACCTCCTCATTATTAAAAATCATTGTCATCCGGATTTTGTCCGATGACATTTTCCTTACAAGTATATCACTTCCTGAAGAATGAAAAAATACCCCGTTTTTTCTTTTTCTCCGCCTTTTCACCTTTGGCAGCCCGGTTTTCATTAACGGAGCGCTTCTGAGACGTATTTTCCGCATCCGCGCCTTCCTGATCAAGGGCAGCGCTGTCAGCGCCCATGATCCTCCGGACTTCCCCGAGGAAATAGAAGGAACCGAAGATGCAGATCACATCATCCTCTTCTGCCTGGGAAACAGCCATGCGAATAGCGGTCTGAACCGTATTGCAGGGGGTGGCCGTAAGACCGGTGGCGGAATGAAGATACTGCGCCAGCTCCGCCGCAGACAGTGCTCTGTCGGAAGACGGCGTCACGGTAAAGAACTTCTTTGCAAGAGGGCAGACCTGCTCTGACATTCTGTCATATTCCTTGTCTGCGAGAACTCCCATTATGAAGATGACCTTCTGATCCTCACCGAACTGGGACTCGAGGCTCCTTGCAAGAACCATGGCGCCTTCTTCGTTATGGCCGCCGTCCACTATAACGGTGGGGTGGTTCTGCATCAGCTCGAAACGTCCCGGAACAAGGGTATTCTTAAGACCCCTTCGCATGGAGTCATCCGTGATATCGTCATAACCCCTGGTATAGAGGATCTTGGCAGCCCCTATGGCAAGGGAAGCATTTCCCACCTGATATACGCCGGGGAGTGTTATTGAAAGATCTTTAAGGCTCGGCAGATCGAAAACCTGTCCCCTCAGGGAAATATCAGTGATCTTCCCGGGAAGTATCGCCCGGTGAAGCCAGGCTCCTCTTTCCTTGCAGACATTTTCAAATACTTCCTCCACTTCTGGAGGCTGGGGGTACAGCAGTACGTCCCCGTTTTCTTTTATTATGCCGGCCTTTTCATAGGCTATCTGTTCCAGGGTCTCACCGAGGATCTCCGTGTGATCGTAGCTTATCGTGGTGATAATGGCGAGATCCGGGGTCTTTATCACATTGGTGGCATCCAGCCTTCCGCCGAGACCTGTTTCCAGCACGACCACGTCCACTTCCTGCTCCAGGAAATAAAGGAATCCCATGGCGCAGATAAGCTCGAATTCCGACGGATACTGTATCTGGTCACGGCGCATATCCTCTGCACGGTCTTTTACCAGGCCGGTCAGAAAACCGAAGTCATCGCCCGAAATATAATAAGGCGCCTGGCCGGGTATCAGTATCTGCATTCTTTCCGTGTAGTCAACCAGGTGAGGCGAGGTATATACCCCTACCCTGTAGCCGCTCTCCATCAGGATCCTGCTTAAAAATGCGGCAGTAGAGCCCTTGCCGTTGGTGCCGGCAATGTGTACGAATTTCAGCTTGTCCTGGGGGTCTCCCAGCCGGTGCAGCAGCTCGCTGATGGCTGTGAGATTATAAGGTTCGAGGCCGTTTGCAATGGATCTGGGAGAAAATTTCGGCACCCGGTCCAGGTATTCAACGGCCTGCTTATATGTCATTTCCTGCATTTATGCTTCCTTTGTCACTTCTTCTCTGTTATCTGTTATAGGATGCCTCTTCAGCAGCGCTTCCAGAGGTTTTATCACTGCGATTATCAGTATGATGTATATGGGTATCATTACCAGTTCTTTTATCAGTCTTGCAGACATAACGGCAACAAATCCGCCCTTTCCGTAAAGCAGCGTAAGCCACAGGGAATGGAGCAGAAGATTGACCAGAACCGTATTGATGACCACCGCAAGGATCACCCTGGAAATTCCCGGAAAACTGCCGTCCTTTTTGTGGAGCAGGGTTCCGAAAATGATACCGCTTATTGCCGCGGAAAAAGTAAAGCCCGGAAAATAAGGACCGGTAGGCCAGATGAGAAAGCCGCCGATATCAGAGATTATTCCTATGACCGCAGCTATTCCGGGTCCGAAAAGATATCCGGCAACCGCCAGAGGCAGAGAGGAGATCCTGATCTCCAGAATAGTGCTTATGGGAATTTTTAAAGATGTCGTTATAATACCGATAGCTGTTATCAAAGCAGCCAGGGTTAGCGTTCGCACATTTTTGAACCCGGACAAAACAAAAGTCCTCCTTCCCGGATACGCATCAGATGCTATTCTACATATAATACGCATATTGTGCAAGTGTAATCAGGGCTGCTCCGGTCTTTTCTGCGCTACGCAGCTTCCTCCCACTGCGGTTGCCGAGCCGCCTTCGGGCACAGTTATCATCGCAGCGTTTTTTATCGGGCTCTTTCCGCCCGCTCCCTGGGCCGAAATATTCACGGACTGAACCGCTTCTCCGGAAGCATTATAAACCGTTATGGTACAGAGGTTATCCGCCATGCCCACGGTGTAATCGCCGGCATCCATAACCGTATTTGCTCCGTCCACAAGCTTAAAATAATAGGCTCCTTCGGCGGGATTGGACCGCATATTTACACTGTCCACATCCGGCAGATCCTTCACCTCTTCATCTCCACGGGTTCCGGACATTCCGGCAGCTCCGGTGCCGAGGATCTTCGCCAGGCCTTCATTTTCTGCTATACTGTCCTTTCCTGTCTTTCCGCAGGCGCCTAGGATCAGCATCAGACAAAACAGAAACGATATCGTCAATCCCTTTACAACTCTTCTGTTACCATTCATAACCTTCTCCTTTTAAAATATTCTCCAAAGCGTGCTCAACCGTATCCGTATGGTACTTTCCCATGACCCTGATACTTTCTACAGCGCTGTCCATAGCGACGGGACAGCCTGCCATTTCCAGCATTTCCCTGTCATTCTCATTATCTCCGAAACAGAGCACGTTTTCCGGATCTATACCGAGCCGGTTCAGTACCTTGGACAAAGCAAGTCCCTTATGTACTCCGGGGGGCATGAAATCCAGCCACTCCGCCCCGCCGGTAACCACTGTGCATTTATTTTCGAAACTCTTTTTCCAGCCGCTTATCTGCTCCTCCGTGAGTCCGGTTTTCACATAGGCCGAGATCTTGAAAAAGGGTTCCCTCTTTACCCTGATATCCGCCACCCGCGTCACGTCGTTACGAACAGTGAAACGCATATGTTCATAATAACTCTTATCCCGGTCTGCGATATAGCAGGTATTTATGCCGGAAACCAGAACCTCAGCTCCCTCCACTGCTTCTATGGCGTCTATTATATCCATCGCCAGATTGTCCGTCATCTCCTCACAGCTTATCATCTCGTCATCAAGGAAGGTGACGCAGCCGTTCTCACAGATATAGCCGATCTCCCGCGCTACCGGCGAAAACAGCCTTTTCAGATTCCCGTACTGCCTTCCGCTGGCGGCCAAAAACATGATACCTCTCTCCGTAAGCCGGTGGATGAGGCCCGGTGCGGAAGCCGATAATTCCTGGCTTCCGTTTAAGAGCAGCGTTCCGTCCAGGTCGCTTGCAATCATTTTCAGTCTGCTCATTTTTTGTCTCCTATTTTATACATAATAACCTATATCCCTCAAAAAAAATATATATTTTTTCGTCTTTTTGTATTATAATTATCGTAATTATGGTCTTCATTCAGAAAATCAAAAACTTTATAACAATGGATGTGGCTGATGAGAACGAAACCAAAAAAGCCTCTGTTATAATGCGCTGTACTTCCATTGTTTTGTTTGTCTTCTTTGCCATTCAGGTTTTTGTTCTGTTTTTCAGAGGCTATCCCCGGGGCGCCATCATCAGTATGGTATGTCTCCTCGGTTATCTTGCCGCTTTTTGCATGACATATCAGGGATACACCGCCATAACCCAGCACTTTATTGAGATCCTTACCCTGGGCTGGGTTGCCGCCTTTGTCGCCATCATGGGCTGGGACTGCTCATATCAGCATATGATCTTCTCCCTTATGCTCTTTTCCATTCTGACCTCGTATCAGACTGTACTGTATAAGGCGCTTTTCGCCTCTTTCATATGTATTTTCAGAATTCTGCTCTATTTCTATATTCATACCCATCCGTCTTTTTATACTGTAGATCACGGGACTCTGCATCTCCTTAATATACTGAATACGTTCTTTACATTTTTACTCTTTTTTATCATATCCGTTCTTTTCTCCAAGGATTCCATGCAGATGGAAGAAAAGCTGGTGAAATATAATAAGAAGATAGAAAAGCTGGCAAAGACGGATGCCCTGACAAAGCTTCCCAACCGCCGCGATGCGCTTGAACGGATCGAAAAGCACCTGAAGAGATCAAAGGATCCCGACTTTTATTTGGACATTGCCATCGGGGATATAGACTTCTTCAAAAATGTCAATGATACCCACGGACATGAGGCCGGCGATGCGGTTCTCGTGCAAATGGCCAATATTATAAAGGAACATATGGGCGAAGACGGCTTCGTGGCCAGATGGGGCGGCGAAGAATTCCTCTTTGTATACACGCATATGAACGGCGATGAAGCTGCCCTGAGACTGAATGACCTCAGGACAAAAATATCCCAGACCGTATTCAAATATAATACGATCGAGATGAAGCTCACGATGACCTTCGGTCTTCAGGAATATGATTTCCACAATTCCATAGATGATGTCATCAATTCAGCCGACGAAAAATTGTACTACGGAAAGACCCAGGGAAGAAACCAGGTGGTATTTTAAATTTTTCTATTCATCATTGCCCCCTCATGTGATATACTATGAAAAGTGAGCGGCGCAATGACCAAATGACATGATCGTTCGTTGTATCAGGTAAGTTCACGATTAATAATTGGGAGAGTTATTAAGATGGTCTACACTTGCAAGAAATGTAAGTTTATGTTTGACAGGGTTGGTCTTGTAGAGAGATGCCCTGATTGCGGCAGCGAGAATTTCAGGCCTGCTTCAAAAGAAGAGAAGGCCGAATTTGAGGGTTATCAGAAAGAATTCAGTAAGAAAAGCGAAAACCGCACCGCCTGATCATTCCGGCGGAGCGGTCTGCTTCTTTTTTATATTCACTTTACATTCAGTTCGGGCATCAGCTCCGATTTGATTATCTGCATCATCGAATCCAGATCCTCCAGTTCCTTTTCGGAGAATCTTTTTTTACACCTTTCTACCACCGTATTGATGTAATCCTGACTGATCCTGTAGTATTTCATATACTTTTCCGTAGGACAGAGGTGATATTCCCTCTTGTCATTTTCGGACTGCTTTTTTTCTATATATCCCTTTTTAACGAGGCTGTTTACCTTGTATGCAGCATTGGGACTGGAGATCCCCATAAGGTGCGCGAATTCCGACACCGTAGGCCCTCCTAAGTATTTGATGCATTCCATGGAGAAGGACTCCACCGCAGTCAGGGTGGCCTCCTTTGTCTCAAACTTGGAATATATCTGCATATAAAAATAAACTCTCAGTGCACTGTATAGATCATTCATGGATTGACTCAGCATATTACGCTCCGATGGCAAATGTGAGTTCTGCCCTGCAGGCCAGAGCTCCGTTTACTCTTGCTTCTGCTTTTCCGGTACCCACCGGTCCCTTCTGCTCGGTTATCTCACAGTAAAGCTCCAGTACATCTCCGGGCTCCACCTGTTTTTTGAATCTGGCATTTTTGATACCTCCGAAGAAAGCGATCTTCCCCTTATTTTCCGGAAGGGAAAGCATGGCCACGGCTCCGGTCTGGGCCAGAGCTTCTATTATAAGCACTCCCGGCATCACCGGATGTCCGGGGAAGTGGCCCTGGAAAAACTGCTCGTCCATGGACACACATTTTCTCCCTCTGGCCCATACTCCGGGCTCATAATCCTCTATCCTGTCCACCAGGGCAAAGGGATATCTGTGAGGCAGTATCTCCGCTATCTCCGCTGCTGTCAGTGTTTTCGGCTCTCTTTCCTGTTCGCTCATATATTCACGCTTTCTTGAAGATCAGGCAGGCATTATGTCCGCCGAATCCGAGACTGTTGCTCAATACATATTTTAAATCCGCTTTCCTTCCCTTGCCCGGTACATAATCGAGATCGCACTCGGAATCCGGAATCTTGTATCCTACCGTGGGAGGGATAAAGCCATTCTCCAGCGCCTGTACGCAGAATACCGCTTCCACGCCGCCTGCACCTCCGAGGAGATGTCCCGTCATGGACTTGGTGCTGGAAACCGCCAGCTCCTTTGCATGCTCGCCAAAGACCTTCTTTATGGCCTTGGTTTCTCCCGCATCATTCAGATGTGTGGAGGTTCCGTGTGCATTGATGTAATCTATATCGGACGCGCTGATCCCGGCATCCTCTATGGCAAGCTCCATACAGCGTCTGCCGCCCTCTCCCTCGGGATCGGGAGCAGTTACATGGTATGCGTCGCAGTTTGCGCCATAACCCACGATCTCCGCCAGTATCTTCGCTCCACGAGCCTTAGCGTGTTCTTCGGACTCCAGCACTAAAATGCCGGCACCCTCTCCCATGACAAAACCGCTTCTCTCGGCGTCAAAGGGAATGCTGGCTCTGTCCGGGTCTTCAGCGTGGCACAAAGCCCTCATGCTGGCAAAACCGCCCACCGCCACAGGGGTAATGGCAGACTCGGTACCGCCGCAGAGCATCACATCCTCGTATCCGTCCCTGATCCTGTGGAAGGCATCACCTATCGCGTTGCTGCCTCCGGCACATGCGGTGACGGGGCAGGTGCACATCCCCTTCAGCCCGTATCTGATGGCTACGCTGGCTGCCGCCATATTCGCTATGGTCATGGGTATATAGTGGGGATTGATCCTCTCAAAACCCTTTTCCAGTCCTCTGTCGTGCTCCTTCTCGGTGAGTCCTATACCGCCGATACCGCTGGAAATGATGACTCCGGCCTTTTCATCGGGATTCTCCTTTGTGGAGGTAAGGCCGCTCATCACATAAGCTTCTTCCGCAGCATACAAAGCATACTGGGTAAAGAGATCTGCGGTACGGGCTTCCTTCTTTCCGAACTTTTCGGCAAAGTCAAAATTCTTTACCTCTCCGGCAAGCTTTACGCTGTATTCTGCAGTATCAAAACGGCTGATCTCTCCTATACCGTGCCGTCCCTCTTCAATAGCCTTCCAGCTTTCGGAAACATTGTTTCCTATGGGGTTTACCGTTCCTATTCCGGTAACAACTACTTTTCTTTTCTCCATATTAATACCGCTCCTTATGCTCCCATGCCTCCGTCAACTCCGATAACCTGTCCGGTGATATAGGCTGCCTCATCCGATGCGAGGAATGCTGCCAGCGCTCCCACTTCTTCAGGTCTTCCCGCCCTCTTTAAGGGTATGGCTTTGACGGTGCTCTCTATGGCTTTTTCGCTCATCTTCTTTGTCATATCGGTATCTATATAACCGGGTGCTATGGCGTTGACCGTGATCTTCCGGCTGGCCAGCTCCTTCGCGAGACTCTTTGTCAGACCGATGACCGCAGCCTTGCTGGCGGAATAGTTGGTCTGTCCCGCATTTCCCCGGATGCCTACTATGCTGGCCATGTTTATTATCCTGCCGTAGCGGCGCCGCATCATGAACTTTGCAGCCTCCCTGCAGCAGTAGAAAGTACCCTTGAGATTCAGATTCATAACCGCTTCGAAATCCTCGGTCTTCATATTGAGAATAAGGCCGTCTCTGGTAATGCCTGCGTTATTCACCAGGATATCCAGGTGCCCCAGCTTTTCCTCGGCAGTCTTTATAAGATTTACTGCGCTCTCTTCATCTGACACATCCGTCTGCTCGATGAATACCGGGAGATCCATATCGGTGGTGGCACAGAGCATGGCTGCCTCCTCAGCGGCATCCACATTTCCCGAATAATTGATCATCACGGGATGGCCTGCTTTAGCAAGGGCTATGGCCACGGCTCTTCCTATGCCCCGGCTGCCTCCCGTAACAAGCGCACATCTTTTTTCTGTCTGTTCCAGCTCTTTTTCCTTCATCTTATAATCCTTCCTTCAGCGCTTCCATGTCCTGAACGTTTTCGATGTTGAATATGCGATAGTCCTTTATTTCCAAAGCCTTTGCGGTCTTTCTCACAAAGCCGCTCAAAGCCTTTCCGGGTCCTATCTCCACAAAGGTATCCACTCCGAGCTTAAAAAGCTCCTTTATCGTGTCCTCCATTTTTACGCTCCTCTGAACCTGGAGCTTTAAGAGCTCCTGAACAGAGTCCTTCTCATCCTTTTCTCGGCCAAGATAATTAAAGAGCACCGGGATCTTCATCTCTCCGAATTCAATATTCTTAAAGTATTCGAAAAGCTTATCCCCGGCCGGCCCCATTATGACGGTATGGAAGGGGCCGCTCACTTTAAGTTCTATGGTCCTCTTCGCCCCGGCTTCGCTGCAGAGTGCAGCCGCCTTGTCCACAGCGGCTTTTTCACCGCCTATTACGGTCTGTCCCGGGCAGTTCAAATTGCATATCTGAACTATGCCCTTATCTTCCGCTGCCTTGCAGCACTCTTCTATCTTCTCAACAGGAAGGGACAGAATGGCGGTCATTCCGGTGTCCACGCCTTTGGAGCAGTCGGCCATCACCTTTCCGCGGAAGGCAACGGTTTCCACTGCGGTCTTTCCGTCAAAAACCCCGGCCTTCGAGAGTGCGGAATACTCACCAAGGGAAAGTCCTGCCACATAGTCCGGCTCCTTTATGCCAAGCTCATCAAAAACCCCGTTTACTCCCACTGCAAAAGCGGTCATACAGGGCTGGGTATATTCTGTCTGATTTATCAGACCCTCCGGGTCCTCGAAACACACCTTTTTCAGATCGAAATCCAGCTCCGGTTCATCAAAGGCCTTCCGGAAGGAATCGTACTTTTCATAAAAATCCTTTCCCATGCCGGCGGTCTGACTTCCCTGTCCCGCATACAGAAATGCTGTTTTCATGCTGCTCCTTTCCTTATCCCTTAAAATCCGCGCAGATATCCTTGAAAATATCCCTCAGATCTCTGAGTTCCTTCACCTGTCCGCAGGTCTGTCCGGCCATAAGGGAACCGGTGTCCGTATCTCCGTCAAATACTGCCCTTCTTAAAGCTCCCAGGGTGAATTTCTCCAGTTCCTCCACGGTAGCTCCGGCTTTTTCTTCCTTTATATACTGGCGGGACATCTTGTTCTTCAGGATCCTGACCGGAGTTCCTCCTATGCGTCCCGTTACCACGGTATCGCTGCCCTTGGCCTTTATGATCGCATTTTTATAATTCTCATGTATCGGGCACTGGTTGCTTCCGAGAAGACAGGTTCCCACCTGCACTCCCACAGCTCCGAGAGCCAGCGCTGCATTGAACTGCCTCCTGTCGGCAATACCGCCCGCTGCTATTACGGGAACATCCACCGCATCGCAGACCTGGGGCACCAGCGTCATTGTGGTCATCTCACCCACGTGGCCTCCGCTTTCCGTGCCTTCCGCAATGATCGCGTCAGCACCGCAGTCAACCAAATGCTTTGCGAGGATCGGTGCCGCCACCACGGGTATTACCGTGATTCCCGCTGCTTTCCAGGCATCCATGTATTTACCGGGATTTCCGGCTCCTGTGGTGACTACCTTTATACCTTCTTCAACAACCACTTTGGCCAGATTGTCGACATCGGGATTCATCAGCATGATATTTACGCCAAAGGGCTTATCGGTGTTCTCCCTGCATTTCTTTATCTCATCCCTCAGGGCGCCGGCATTCATGCCGCCCACTCCTATCAGTCCGAAGGCTCCTGCATTGGAGCAGTCGGCCGCGAAGTTTCCGGTGGCTATATTTGCCATTCCACCCTGTATAACGGGAAATTCCGTTCCCAGTATCTCATTCAGATATTTCAATTTGCGTTTTCCTTTCCCCTGAAATAAAGCAGTGCTCCTGCCATGGTCAGCCCGCCGCCGAATCCGACAAGCATAAGCATCTCGTTATTTTTCAGCATGCCCTTTTCCCACATCTCATTCATGGCAATGGGAACCGAAGCCGCGCTGGTATTTCCGAAATGATCCATATTCTTGTAGAATTTCTCAACCGGGGCCTTGTACTTCTTTATTACATGGTCGATTATGCGGGCGTTGGCCTGATGGCAGATGCAGTGATCCACGTCCTCCATCGTGCGGCCGCTCTTTTCAAAGATGCTGTTCATGACCTTGGGTATCGTGGCCACAGCAAATTTGAAGACCTCCCTGCCGTCCATATGCACGGTAGAGCTCTTCGACGCCACGCCTTCTATATAGATCTCCAGACCGCCCTTTACTCCTAAATATCTTTCATAGAGAAGATCCCGGTCAGCCCTTATTACAACAGCTCCGGCACCGTCTCCGAAGAGTACGCAGGTGCTCCTGTCCGTCATATCTATGACCTTTGACAGCTGCTCGACTCCTATCACGATCCCATAGGATTTGTCACTTGCTGACAGCAGGCCTCTCGCAACCTCCAGTCCGTATATGAATCCGGCACAGGCTGCATTGATATCCAGCACCGGTATGTCCTCGGGAAGAGCGAGCTCCTTCTGTATAAGGCAGGCCGTGCTGGGGGATGCGTATGTGGGAGTGACCGTTGCTACTACAACGCAGCCCACTTCCTCCGCTCCGATCCCGGATCTTTCAAAAGCCTGCTTTGCCGCTGACATGGCAAGGCTCAGATTGTTCTCGTCTCCTTCGCAGAAACGCCGTTCATGGATCCCGGTCCTGGTGAAGATCCATTCATCATTGGTATCAACTATCTTTGCAAAATCATCATTTGTCATCACCTTTGAGGGGATGCCCGCGCCGGTGGATATGATCTCTATTCCTTTCATTTGCTTAGTACATCTCCCTGAATTTCTTACGTCTGTCCCGTAAAAGCTCTTCTCCGGACATGGTCATCAGTGCCGACAGATTCTTTTCGATCGCCATATCCATGCTGCCATACAGCCGCTTCGGATTCTCCTGTCCGCCTCCGAGGGGTTCGGGGATAACCTCGTCACAGACCCCGGCCTTTTTGATATCATCCGCGGTAAGCTTCATGATGTCGCAGGCCTCGGCGTGTCTCGATGAATCCTTCCAGAGAATGCTGGCAAATCCTTCGGGACTAAGTACGGAATAAACCGCATACTCCAGCATGAGAAGGCGGTTGCAGACGCCTATTGCCAGAGCTCCGCCCGAGCTTCCTTCTCCGGTTACTATGGAAATAATGGGAACATGAAAACTGCTCATCTTTGCCATGTTCCGGGCAATAGCCTCGCCCTGTCCGTGTTCCTCTGCGTCTATTCCCGGAAAAGCACCGGGCGTATCAATGAACGTGATTATCGGACGCCTGAATTTCTCAGCCTGTTCCATAATGCGGAGCGCCTTCCTGTATCCCTCGGGCTTCGCCATTCCGAAATTGTACGCCACGTTCTCTTCTGCGGTATGGCCCTTTCTGTGGCCCACGATACTCACAGGAATGCCGTGGAATCTGGCTATCCCGCCGAATATGGCCGGGTCGTCATCATAGAGATGATCTCCCTTCTGCTGGAAAAAGTCGGTAAAAAGCGCATCGATAAAATCATCGATATGCGGCCTTTCTATCTTTCTCGCCAGAAAGACCTTGTCTTCCGCAGTGAGATTAATGCACGGACGGAGCACCTTCGCTTTCTCCATGGAGAGATCCAGCATCTCCCTGTCGTCTTCCGCGACTCCGGCAGACCGGAGTTCCTCCATGCGGTGCTTGATCCTGTCCGCTTCCAAAAGAGATTCCCTTATCACAGTCTGCCTCCCTTCCCTGCTTCGTAGGAAGAAAAGACTCCGGAATCCTGATGCAGTTTTAAGATGTCATAAAGGACATCCTTCATTTCATGCCTTTTCACTATCCTGTCCACAAAACCATGTTTATGCAGATATTCCGCTCTCTGGAAACCCTTGGGCAGTTTCACTCCTATGGTCTGCTCAATGACTCTCGGTCCGGCAAAGCCAATAAGTGCCCCCGGCTCCGCCAGGGTGATATCTCCCAGTGTTGCAAAGCTCGCGGTCACCCCTCCGGTGGTGGGATGTGTTAAATAACTGATAAACAGTCCCCCGTTTTCGGAAAACTCCTGCACCGCAGAGCTGGTCTTTGCCATCTGCATAAGGGAATGTATGCCCTCCTGCATTCTGGCTCCGCCGCTGGCAGCAAAAATTATCAGCGGAAGCTTCTCTCTTCCCGCTGCCTCCACGGCTCTCGTGACCTTTTCGCCCACTATGCTGCTCATGCTTCCCATAAAGAAACGGGTGTCCAGAACTGCTGCCACCACCTTTATGCCGTTGATACGGCCGTAAGCGGTAACCGCAGACTCCTTTAAGCCCGTTTTCTTTTCAAGCCTTTTTGCCTTTTCCGCATATCCCGGGAAATCCAGGGGATCCCTGGCTGACAGATCGGAATTGATATCCTGTCTGCTTCCCGGATCAAAAATAAGTGCCAGCCGCTGATCCGCAGTCATGGCCTGATAGCGTCCGCAAAAAGGGCAGATATTCATATTGTCGGTCCAGACCTGTCTCACGGCTCTCCTGCCGCAGGCCTTACAGTTCACATAGTCCGGCGCCAGCTTTTTCGTAACTGTCTTTAAGACAGATCTTAATGAACGCTCTTCTTTTTCCATTATCAACCTGCTGCTTCTTTAAGATATTCTACGATATCACCAACTGTCTGAAGCTTAGCCAGGGTTTCATCGGGGATCTTAATGTCCAGTGCTTCCTCGAAAGCCATGTGAAGCTCAACCAGATCCAGAGAATCAGCTTCCAGATCGTCCATAATGTTAGCTTCGGGAGTGACCTGATCCTCATCACAGCCAAGGGTATCAACGATGATCTTCTTTACCTCTTCAAATTCCATACTTTTCCTGTCTCCTTTTGTTCTTTCCGGCCCGGGTGCTGATAAACAGCCCTCTGTCGCCGGTTGCGGTTTTAAATACTACATGACGTAGTAATAAAAGTTCAAGGTAATTTAGATAAAATTTTTTTAACTAAATTACCTTGAAATAAATACTATATTATTCAGTTCTTGTCAAGAGCTATTTTTTATTCTTACGGCCCGGGCGTCCAAAGTGCTGCAGCTCTGCGCTGATCTCCGCCAGCAGTTCACTGCGGGAATCCGCTGCCCCGGCGGCTTCCATGGACTCCAGCTCTCTCCTCAGTTCACCCGACAGGATTCTGAGTTCCTTTAACTCAGCTCTGCATTCCTTAAGAAGAGCTGCCCCGTCACCGGATGATCCGGATCCGTTCTTCAGCTGCTCCTCCGCCTCGGTGAATTTCGTTCTGGCAGCCTGCAGGCTTTCCTTCTGGCCCGCAGCGTAACCCTCCAGTCCCTGCATGAGGGTATGGGTTTTTTCAAAATCGGAATTCAGCTTGTCAACGGTATCGCTTATTTCCTGTACGGATCTTTCCGTCTGCTCTGCAAGTCTTGATATCTCTCCGGCTACTACCGCAAAGCCCCGTCCCGCTTCGCCTGCTCTGGCGGCTTCTATGGAAGCATTGAGGGACAGCAGGTTGGTCTCGCTTGCCACATCGGCTATTATAGTCGCGGCCTTATTGATATCCTTTACGGATTCACTGGTTTCATCCAGCTGTTCCCTGATATCTTCAATGCTGCTGCCAAGAGCCGCTCCCGACTTGTCGAGATTGGTAAGCTCTTTGGAAGCATCCTTCATTGCAGCGCCCTCCGGCCGTCCCGGTCCGGATACTCCCTCAGTTCCTTCCAGCGCGGAAAGACTGTTCTCCGCAGAAGCGATCTTTTCCTCTATTCTTTCGATGCAGTTCTTAAGTACCGACGTATCCTGCGCTGCAGAAGCTTCCGTATCGGCTATCCTCTTTCTCAGCGACTCGGAGCTTTTTTCAACGGCTGCCAGATCCTGCCGCAGTTCTATATTTTCCTCATCACGGACGCGGTCCGAATCAGCCTTCTCTTTTCTTACGCTTTCGCTCTCCCTGATCTTCCTTCTCCCGGAGAGCTCCGTAATAAAGAGCAGCGCTATCATTGCAAGGGAGAAGAGTGCACAGATCACTATGGCAGCAACTGCTCCGCCATTGCCCGTTTCCTCATCTGAGGTTCCTGCTCCGGCGGGAACGGGCGTCACAGGAGCTTTATCGTCCTTTTCATCCTTGCCTTCGGCTTTTTCTTCACCCTCTTTTGTATCCCCGGCATTCTGAACCGAGGCCTCTCCGGTTTCACTGTCAGCGCCTGTCACCAGCGCTTCCTTTTTATCTAAGGCTTCCCCGATCCGGATCACCAGTGGATCCGTTTCCGGGAAACGGGAGATTTCCTTCCGCATATCTTCTATGGCTGATAATACATTGCTCTCCGCTTCCTTCGTATCCTGACCCGCTGCCGCCTTGCTGCGGAATACTGCAAATGCTTCATTTATCTTATCGAGAGCGGGATCAGATTCTTCCCTGCCGGCGAAATCACAGCCGGTTATAAAGTTCAGCCCGGAATCGGTTCCTTCAAAATAAAGATCATAATAAACGGTCTTGAATTCCGAAGAATCCATTCCCTTTAAGGGCAGGACGATGCTCACCTTGTCCGTGTCGCTGTTTCCCGTAAATACGGTGTCGCAGACTATGCTGCTCTCCCCGTTCAGGGCCGCCGTCCCCACAGATCTCAGGGCTCCTCCGTGGCCGGTAGACAGATCTTCTTCTGTCAGGGATGACAGATCCGGTATCTTATCGTCATCAAATTTTAAGCCGGTTAAATATACCTTTCCTTCGTAGCTGCCCTCCGTTCCGTTGATACGGATAACGGCGCTGTCTCTTCCCGCGGGCCTGTCGAAGCTTCCGGTAAACCTAACCCTTCTGCCCTCTCCGTCATTCAGCTTAACGGTCTCCATATTCCGGAGATCCACTTTTATCCTGTAATTCTTTACCAGGTCGGGCTCATCCCGGGTAAGGGCAGTAAGCGCCTTCCTTATTTCCCCGTCAGATGAAATGAATTCGGAATACAGAGTTACTTCCTCTGTATGGGGCTCAGGCACTGCCTCCGTTTTGGCGGCTTCCTTCTCCTTCTCTGCCTTATCTGCAGCCTCGTATGCCTCAGCCTCTCTTGCACTGCTCTCTGCCAGCGCAGAAACGTATGCAGCAACTGCCGCCTCCGATTCCGAAGCGGCTTTTTCCGCCTTTCCTGCCCTGTTGATCCAGCAGATGCAGGTGATGGCAAGAATGATCACTCCGACCAGCGCAGCTATTGTAATTAATGTGGATTTTAATCCGCGGCCTTCTTCCAAAATCTCTCCCCTTTTATCCCTTCAATTTAGTAAGGATACCATCATAATCAAAAACAGTATACGAACTCTCCAAAGCCTTGAATAACTCCTTATCCCCTTCCGGGATCTCATAATCACTTAACTTTTCGAAAGCAGTATCCAGCCCGTCGATATCCATATTCTCCGCGGCTGTCCGGATCTCTTCCAGGATCTCCTTTATTACTTCCGGTGCCGCTTCCGCCTTGTCTCCGGTGTTCTCCTCCGTAAATACGTCATGAAGAATGGTCTTAAAGTACCTGAATTCCTCCAGGAATTCCGGAGTCTTCTCCCGGACGAAGTCCACATCCTCATTCTTTCCGGCAAACTCCAGCCTTTCCGCTTCTTTGCTGAGCAAAACAGCACCGATAAGCCTTGCTGAGCTCTTCAGGGCGTGTACCTTTATCGTGTAATTCTTTATATCGTTCTCATTATAAAATCTTTCGATCTCTTCCGCCTTGTCATCTATGGACTTATAGAAGATATTGAGAAGCGGCATATAGGCTTCCACCGAACCGCTGTTATTGATGCCGGTATCCAGGTCTATCTCGTCATAGATCTGAAGTGCCTCAAGGGCTTCGCCTGCTTCCTCTCCCGCAGTCTCCTCCTTTATCATATCCTCCGTGACATAGCTCACCTTTTCGGGCGGCAGGAAGGAAAGGAACATTTCTTCCAGCTTGGTTCCGTCCACGGGTTTTGACATATAGTCGTCAAAGCCTGAAGCTATATACTCTTCCCTGGCTCCCGCTATGGCGTTGGCGGTCAGGCATACCATCGGGGTTTTGACATTCGGATCCGCCGGATTTCCCCGGATATCATGCATCGTCTCGATTCCGTCCTTATCCGGCATCATATGATCCATGAAAATGATATCGTATTTCTTTGCAGCACTCAGGTCCAGTGCCTCAAAGCCGTTATCCGCAGTGTCTATCTTCACGCAGGTTTGCTTTAATAGGCTCTTGAATACCACCAGGTTCATAGGATTGTCATCAACCACCAGCACCTCTACATCGGGAGCGACAAACCTTTCCCTGTATGCCTTTCTCCTGCCCATGCTCTCATGGTAAGCTGTCTCATAATCTCCAAGCTCTGTCCACTTGGATACTCCCTGTTCCAGGCTGAAGGAGAAGGTGGAACCGCTGCCGTATACACTCTCTGCCCGAAGCTCGGAGCCCATCAGCTGCAGGAGACTCTGGGTAATATTCATACCGAGTCCCACGCCCGCGATATTACGGTTACGTTTTTCTTCAATACGTTCAAACTCGGTAAACAGTTTTTTCAGATCATCCTTCTGTATACCGATACCCGTGTCGGAAACCGAAACCTTAAGCAGGATGCAGTCAGCCGCCTTTTCACACATCTCATATCCCACGCGGATGGTAATACTGCCTTTTTCCGTAAATTTCACGGCATTGGTAAGGAGGTTTGAGATAACCTGCTTTATCCTCTTCTCATCTCCAAAGAGATACTTGGGAGTCGCGGGATCGAATTCCGTTATTATCTTTAAGCCCTTGTCATCCGCACGGGTTCTTACCATGCTGATCATATCGTTCAGGAGATCCGACAGATCATAGAAATCGGGCCTTATCTCCATATCCCCGGTTTCTAACTTTGAGAAGTCAAGGATATTATTGACGAGGCTCAGCAGAGTATTGCCGGCACTCCGTATGCTTTCGGAATATTCCGTAATGCCCGGGTCTTCGCTCTCACGGAGTATCAGCTCATTCATTCCCAAAATCGCATTGATAGGCGTACGGATCTCATGGGACATATTTGCAAGGAAGGCGCTCTTTGCCCTTGTCGTTTCCTCGGCAATGGCTTTCTCAACCTCGAGCTCCCGAACCATGGTCTTTTCATAGTAGATACAGTTTTCTCTGTGGTTGAAACCGTTATGGATGGCAGTTGCCATCTGGGAACAGCTCTCATAACCGCAGCAGGTGCAGTTGATCTGTCTGGACTCGGGAGTGATCTTATTCATGCTGACGAATATCTTCTCCAGCGCCTCTTCGTCCGGTATCTCATAGCGGCATTCCGCTGATCTGTCGGTATAGCTCCGTAGATAATCCTCTAAATTCAGATGCTTGAACTGTTCATTAAAATTCTTCAGCCTCTCCGCCGGGGTATCATACCGCGACCAGGCGTCTCCGCTCTCATCCTTCTTTGCCATTTCACGGATATCGAGAAGCGAATAAAGCGCGTCATCCGTTCTGGACTTTTCGGGATTGACAGCCGTCCCACAGATACAGCCCTTTTCGCAGTTCAGCGCATCTATGAAGAGGAAGGGCGTCTTCGTATCCTTTATCCTGTCCGCATTCTGGTGCATCCATTCATAAAGGCGGCGCTCACCTTCTATCTGTCTGATATAAACCTGATCTCCCAGGAACCATCTCACGTTTTCCGCCAGACCGCCGGGCGTCGGATAAAAGAGTCCCAGACCGTATTCGATATCGGTGTGGATCCCCTCGCCCTTGATGTTGTGGTCCCGCACATACTTCATCAGATGCTCAAAGGTCACATTATACTGAACCAAACCGGCATTCTGGGGATCTTCCATTTCCATTTTCTTGGCGATACAGGGGCTTACAAAGGCCAGCTTATCCGTAACCCCCATCTCTTTTCTGGCGTAGATCGCCGCACACATAAGCGGGCTCTGCACCGGGAAAAGCTTCGGCAGGAGCTCCGGCAGGTATCTTTCTATATATGAAACAACCGCCGGACAGGGCTGGGAAATACCGCCAAGGAAATTGTGTTTTTCAATATAATTTAGATAGCCCCAGGTGGTAATGTCGGCACCGAAGGACACGCTGATGATACGCCGTATGCCCTGCTTCCTCAGGCCTCCGAGTATTCCCGCATATTCCTCGGGAAAATTCGCTCTGAATGCGGGCGCTATCAGCAGAGATATCTTCTCTCCCTTCTTCAGGTCTTCAAAGAAGCGCTCAGTGTCATCTTCAAATTCGCGGGCACCGTGAACACATACATCAATGCAGCTGCCGCATGCCACACATTTGGTGCCGTCAACCTCTATCCGCGCCTTTCCGTTTTCCTCCGTGGAAATACAGGCCCCTATGGCGCTGCAGACGTTAATGCATTTATTGCACCCTATACAGTTATCATTTGTATAAACTATACTTCCGCCCATTTTTTTCCCTCTACTTCAGTCTCTCATTAAGGAAGTTTAATATATCGTCCTTGGCCGCCGTTTTTAATAAAAAACCGTCGGGTTTCAGATCCAGAAGCTTTACTATCCCCTCTCTGGAATCCATGCCTGTAAGGAAAACCACGGGAATATCCTTTGTCGCGGGATCCTTTCTCAGCATTTCCAGAACCTTTGATCCGTCCAGATCCGGCATTTCGTAATCAAGAAGGATCATATCCACTCTGTGTTTTGATAAGAATTTAATGGCCTTCGTTCCGGCAGTTACCACATCCGTCCGGTATTTATCCCTTATCCATTCCCTCACCATCTTGGCGTAGGAAGGATCATCATCAACCAGAAGTATCCTCTTTTTTTCCACCTAATATTCCTCCATCAGGAAACGCTTCTATCCTTCACGAATCCTGCAAAAGACTGACAACCCCGTCATAATCAAAATTACCCGCAGCGTTCTTTATCTTTGAAAAGAGCTCCGCATCCTGCTCCGGTATGCTGTATGCCTCCATATCGGAGATGATCCTCTCAATTTCATAGCTGTCCATATCGTCTGCTGCTGTCCGGATCTCACCGTAAACCCTCTTCATAAGCTCAGGGCCGGCTACGGGTTTCTTCTCTGCCGTCCTCTTTTCTTTATCGAATATCTCTGACAGGACCGGCTTGAATTTCAGGTGATCCTCACGGAAACTCGGATAATGTTTGATGATATAATCCCTGTCTCCGCTCTTTCCGGCATCCTCCAGCCTCTGCGCTTCATCACCCAGGACCTCCGCTCCGATTATCCGTGCCGAGCTCTTCAGGGCGTGTACCTTTACTGCGAATCCCTTCCAGTCCTCTTTCCCGTACAGCTTCTCGATATCACCCGAAACCTCATCTATTGATTCATGGAAGATCCGGAGCATGCCTTTGTAGCTGCCGACGGATCCGCTGTTCTGCAGTCCCTTTTGCCAGTTAATATAGGGACATTCCTTCAGGGCTTTCGGGAGATCTCCTTCATCGGTCCGATCCTCTTCCGCGGGCTCCTCCGTCCTGCTCATGGAAACCTTATCCCCCGGCAGATACCTGATCAGCAGGTCTTCCAGTTTTTCTGCTTCAACCGGCTTTGAGAGATAATCATTAAAGCCCACCGAAATGTATTCCTGTCTGGCTCCGCTAATGGCATTGGCCGTTAAGCAGATAACCGGAGTGTCCGTATTCAGACATTTCTCATCCGCCTTCATTTCCCGGAGGGTCTCTATGCCGTCCTTATTCGGCATCATATGGTCAAGGAATATGATATCATATTTCCTTCTCTCGCTTAAGGAGATCGCTTCATCTCCGCTTGTCGCCGTCTCGGTCTTAATAAGGGTCTTTTTCACTAAATTCTGAAATACCTTGAGATTCATCATGTTATCGTCCACCACCAGGACGGAAGCATCCGGTGCCGTAAGCTTCTCATGGTATTTCTCATGATTGATGATATCTTTATGTGAAGCCTGCTTGTAATCGCCAAGGGGCACCCAGTCCACAACTCCCTGCTCCAGCAGGAATGAAAAGACGGAACCCTGTCCGTAAACGCTTCCCACGCTGAGTTCGGAGCCCATGAGGTTCAGCAGGTTCATGGATATGCTCATGCCGAGGCCGGTGCCTTCCACATTTCTGTTCCGGGTTTCCTCTATCCTCTCGAATTTGCTGAAGAGCTTATGCATATCCTCTTCTTTGATACCTATTCCGGTATCAATGACCGCAACCTTCAGGATCATCTTTTCCTTTGCCTGCCCTATATGACCGCAGCCTATCCTGAAGGTAACGCCGCCCTTTTCCGTATATTTCACCGCATTGGTCAGCATGTTTGTGATGATCTGTTTTATCCTCACCTCATCACCGTGAAGATATCTCGGGGTTTCGGGGTCAAATTCCAGCTTCAGCGACAGGTTCTTTTCCTCTGCCCTGACAGAGATCATATTTACCAGATCATTTATAAGGGAAGCCAGGTCGTAATCAACCGGATTGATGGACAGTTTCCCCGCTTCTATCTTTGAGAAGTCCAGAACATCATTTACGAGATTCAGAAGAGTATTTCCCGCGGTCTTTACGTTTTCCGCATATACCAGGATCTCCCTGTCCTCGCTTTCCCGGAGTATCATCTCGTTCATGCCGAGAACCGCGTTAATGGGCGTTCGTATTTCATGGGACATATTCGAAAGAAAAGCCGACTTTGCCTCATTGGCGGCCATGGCCTGCTCGCTTCTGATATTGGATTCCATTGCTTCCCGGATCTTTAGCTCCGACCTTCTGATAAGGATAAGGAAGGCGCCAAGGATGATAATGGAAGAGATGATAGTAATCAGAAGCGGTATACGGAGCTGTGAAAACTCTTCGGTGGCGTCAATCACTGCCACGCAGGTCCACCCATGTTCCAGAGGCATGACATATACCATATAGTCTCTGCCGCCGTGATCTAAATATGCATATCCGCTTTCGGAGGTTCCGATTATATTCGATATGGCTTTGGAAAGCCGGTCCGTCCCGCTGCTGATATCTGTTCCTATTAGGGATTTATCCGAATGGGCGATGACCTGGCCGCCTTCATTTATAATATATTCTGCATAGGAAATGCCGTCATGTACGTGTTCCTCTATGATCTGCTGGAACCTGTCCATCTTCAGGTCGATAGCCACAACGCTTTCCCCGTCTGCCAGAGTCCTGACAATGGTTATGCTGCTTTCTCCGGTCTCCATGTCCACGTAGGGATCGACTATCACCAGATTGCCGCGTCCCTTTTTCGCCTCTAAATACCAGGGTCTGGTAGTGGGGTCATATCCGGCATCCGGAACCCAGCCCGCGCCGTCCAGATATTCGCCGTTGATATATGCGTAAATACCGGTAGTATCCACAACCCGGGAATCCAGAACCGCGCTCGTCTCATAGGTGATATAGTCCAGCATATCCTGCAGGGAGCGGTTCTCTTTCAGCATGTTATCAAGGGAATAGCCCGTCAGCCGGAGCACATCCACTCCGGACATCAGGTTCTTATCTATCTGATAGGCTGATTCAATGGCATTGATCCTGCCGTGATCTATGATATCGTTCTTGGTTGCGATATAGAGATTTCTGTAATAGATGGAAACAACGCAGACAAAAAACACTATGATCAGGATATACAAAACCTGTCGAAGCGGTGAAGAGCTTCCTTTGAATCTCTGTTCTCTGTGTTCCATGCCGCGTGAATTCCCCCGAAAGAGTACCTATGTTCGTATATTATACTATATTATTAAGCTTTTCGGGTAGATTTTTTGTCGGTTTTGTAGTGTTTTCCCTCAATAGTTAAGCGCCAGCGGTACATCCATATCCGTAATGATAAATCTTACCATGAATGGATATCCACTCAGGCGCTTCATGAGCTGTGTCTGAAAATACGTCGTGTCAGATTATTCAGGGATCTTGGCGCAGCGCTTTGTTTTAAGAGGATTGTTAGTCAGTAAGAACAGCAGGTTTGATTGTTTATACTGCCTGTTCTTACTGATAGTATTTTACAGATCCACGTCGGGAACTTGTTCTGCGCCTTCTGCCGCTTCGAACAATTCCGCTTTTTCAAACCCGAACATATTGGCAAAGAAGACTCCGGGGAACATCTTTATGGCCTTATTATATGAAGCAGCCGCCTCATTATAATTCTGTCTGGCGTATGAGATCCTGTTCTCCGTTCCGGCGAGCTCGTCCATCAGACCCACGTAAACAGTATCTGACTTTAATTCCGGATAGCTTTCCGCTACCGCGATCAGCTTATTAAGCGCACTGCTGACCTCTTCGTTGGCCTCCGACTTTTCGGCCATGGTTCCTGCAGCCATGAGTTTTTCTCTCGCTTCGTTTACCTCCGCGAATACTTCCGTCTCATGATCCGTAAAGCTCTTCACGGTCTTTACGAGATTCGGAATGAGATCTGCCCTTCGCTGCAGCTGTGTATCTATATTTGCTGCCTGTTCTTCAACTGCCGTCTGTTTGCTTACCAGGGAATTATATCCCCCGACAAAAAACATGATGATCACGACAATAATACCGACTACTGCAAGCAGCACTGCTGTTCCTTTGTTCATCTTAACCTCCTGTTGGCCTTTGACCGCCGTGACCATTTTACCATATAAAACCGGATTTGATCCCGTATTTTAAATATTCGGATTTTTCTGCATCCGGCGGGTCAGTTAAACAATGACTGCTGTTCATATTCCTGGCTTCTGCATAATTCCGGCATGTCCCTTTTTAAGAATAACTTTGTCATGCTGCTGTCATGTATCCAGTTTCCAATCTGGCCTCTGTCGATGATAAGCGGCATTCTGTCATGGACAGGCTTCATGACTGCATTTGCAGCGGTTGTAAGCATAGTAAATCGCGGCCCGTCATCTTCAAAGCGGTACAATCCGCCAAGGTAGATGATCCCGGACCCCGGAAGGCTGAATGTCACCTTTTCTTTATTTTTATTCCACTCAAAGAAACGAACCGCAGGGATTACGCATCTGCGGTTTTGAAGGCTTTCCCGGAACATGGGCTTTTCATCTGCGCCCTCAGAACGGGCGTTGAAAACCACTCCTTTTTTATCACGTCCCGAAAAGCCCCACTTCATCCCTTCGCAGTACAATTCGTCCTTCCGGCCCGCTATTACCGGAGCCGACTCCGTGGGCGATATCTCGCGGGATTCAACTAAAAGATCCTTATCAACAGTCCTCACGATCTGATATACTTCGTCCATCATGTAACTGCTTACTTCATATCTGGCACACATAACTTATCCCTCAGCACATTCCGTATTTACTCTCCGGTTTCGGTGATGAAACACGATTGCACTTTTGATCAGTATCCTATCAATTCCGGCACAACGGCAAAGAAGACCAGATCCTCGGGACCGTTATTTATCATTGAATGGCTGTGTCCCTTGGGACAATAGTGGCATTCTCCGGCACCGGCCTTCTCACCCGGCTTATCATCATAAATAAAATCGGCTTTTCCACTGATAATATAAATAACCTCGCTGCTCGTAACATGCTTATGCAAGCCTACGGAGGATCCGGGTTTCAGCCTGCCGTACAGGATCTTTCCGTTTACATCTGTATGCATTTTGGCGATAAGCTCACCTTCCCCGTCCTTAAATCTCGGTAATATCTGCTCTGTCATATTCTTAAAGTCTATGATCATTTCAGCACCTCAAACCTTTCAAATAGTCCCATCCTGATGATGTCTACAGTAGATTTTATTATGCCTTTCCCTTTTCGACAACATTCAATTGCCCCACCCATACAGATTTTAAGTAATTGGGCGGGCTAATAGCTATGCAGCGAAAAGTCTGATGTGTATTTACTGTACTTTTATGGTTATCTTGTATTTCTTGTTCAGGTACAGGTAACGGACTTTGATGCTGTCCGTCTGCCTTGGATCTATGTAGAGGTTGTTGCCTGAGATCGTGGCCTGGGCGTACTTCTGCTTCCGGATGGTGAGTTCTCCGGCATCTATGTCCGTGCCGAAAAGATCCTTTATGGTCTTAACCGCTTTTCTGCCGCCTTTACTCATGTGCTTTGCATTTTCCCTGGCTTTCGGTTTCTGGACTATAAAAGTGATGGTGTAGGTTACTCCGTCCTCCATTGTAAGGGTGAGGCTTCCGTCCCTCTTGCAGGTGATCTTCGGTTTCAAAGTCTTCTTATTAACCCTGACCTTTATCCCGCCGGTGGTCTTTACTGCCTTCCTGTCCTTCAGCTTTTTCCTGGTGGTGAACTTACTGCCCTTTATGACTGTC
>JAIKXV010000121.1 GCA_024683935.1 Lachnospiraceae bacterium
AAGATGGCAAGGCTATTGGTGCAATCGAACTGAAGCTGAACGGGCATACCGATATGACTGACCGGGATGATGAATGTGAGATGGGTTACTGGCTCGGAAAGCCGTTCTGGGGGCAGGGCATCATGCCGGAAGCTGTGAAGGAAATGCTTCGCCATGCTTTTGAGGACTTAGATATGCAGAAGGTATGGATCGGCTATTACGAAGGAAATGCAAAGTCCAAGCGCGTCCAAGAGAAATGCGGATTCAAGTATCAGTGGCGATCTGAAAACGTGGATGTGCCGCTGATGCACGAGAAGCGGACAGGCTATGTGAGCCTGATGACGAAGGAAGATTGGGAGGCATCACACAGGACTATGAAACGGGAGCTTGGCGCAAATCAAGAGTTTATGGATGATCTCATTCCGAAGGAGTTTAAGGAACCCTATAAAGGATCAAGATGACAGCCATAAGCGGCAGCAAATTTACTATCAGAGCAAAGCTTAAGGACAAGAATTCCGCAAAGGCAAAAAGCCGTGTAAAGGTGAACGTCAATAAGAATACACTCATTCCGAAGATCACCTGCAAAGGAAGCGGAAACGTGACTCTCACTATGGAGGACGGGATCACCTATACCGTAAACTTCACGGTCCAGAAGCCGAAGGCGCAGAAGTCTGCAAAGAGAATTTCAAAGGGCGGCAGCGCAGTAATTAAAAACATAAAGGATCTGTTCGGTACAGACATTGACGCAGGGATTCTTACTGTTCAGAAGCAGAAGTACTCACAGGCTAAGGTGTCGGACAACGTTATCTATATCGATCCAAAGGAAAAGGACAGTATCAAGCTTCAATATAAGTACCTGAATAAGAAATACAAGCTGACAATGAAGGTGAAATAACCGGATGAAGAAATGATAACTCACCCCATACCTCCGGTATATGACAAAGGATCAAGAATACTGATTCTGGGAAGCTTTCCGTCTGTCAAGTCCAGAGAGGAAGGCTTCTTCTACGGCCATCCGAGAAACAGATTCTGGAAGGTCCTGGCGACGGTATTTTATGATCACGTCCCGGGAACAATAGCTGAAAAACGGGCATTTCTGTTAAGAAATCATATTGCCGTCTGGGATGTGATACATTCCTGCGAGATAGAAGGATCGTCAGATACTTCCATCCGCAACGTGATCCCAAATGATCTGAATTTAATACTGAAGAATGCAGAAATATCGAAGATCTTTGTAAACGGAAAGACGGCAGAAAGGTATTATATAAAGCATATTGAACCGGAGCTCGGTATTAAAGCTCGCTGCCTGCCTTCAACCAGTCCTGCGAATGCCGCTTGGAGCCTGCCCCGGCTGATCGAAGCCTGGAGATTGATAAAAGAGTGAGAGACCATATTGCTGAAGGCTTTTACATAGAAAATTGGAATGAAAAGAGGATTCAAATGATTAATATCTATTAACTATTAACAATAACCGATATATAGATCGAATAAGATCGTAGCTTTCTGAATCTCTCTTTAGAGGAAACGGATGTTGGAGAAACAGTAGACTTAAGCAGGTAAACAGTTTTTCGTCTTTAACTTTGCGGATGGGAACATACAGATGGTTAATAAGCATTAATGCTTTATCAGAGAAAAGGAGGATAAGCTGTTTGAGGATTATTAAAGATCTAAAGAAGAGGGTGTAAGAATATGATCGGATCTGTCCGATATAGATATAGGACCATTATCTTAACTCAATGGAAGGAGCCGAAGATATATGCAGATTCAGGTATTGGATACAGGAAGCGCTTTCGGAAAAGTAAATACAGCAGGATCTGATACGGAGCAGAAGGCCGGTGCAAAAAGGCATGGCAGCGCGCTTAATATTTCAGCGGCTGATGCCCTTAAAGACAAATACATGTGACAGAGCGCTTCAAGAGGGCGGTAAAGAAGGAGGGATTCACTTCAGAAACAGGCTCTTAAACTCTTTTCTTCCCGGCACCCACGCCTTCTCATATATGTGTGTAAAATGGTTTTTTACCGTCTGCTCGGAAATTCCAAACATATATGCGATCCTGCGGTTTGAAAAACCGGACACCTTCAAAAAACCCAGCTCCAGCTCACGTCTGGTGAATCCGTATCTCTGAGCGATCTTCAGGTAATGCTCCTTTGTGATCTCAAGGTCATTCATCTCCCATGTCCATTTCTTCGTTCATTTTATGCTCGGCATTCAGCCTGAGGGGCAGAAGGAAAAACTCTATGATAACGGCATAAAAACCTGACAGAAGGCAGACAGCCAGGCCCGGGCCCAAGGCGTACGGGTCATCCAGCCTTCCCAGCAGGAGCACGCCCGACATTATGATAGCGAAGAGTGCGCCGTATATTGTAAGCTTCTGCGCGGCTCCGACCGCTCCGATGATATTCTTCAGGTCCAGAAGGCCGTATGGCCTGATCCCGACGGAAAATGCTTTGATAAAGTCCTTCCATTCGCCCGTAATGAGCATCCCGGGGATCAGGATGATCAGGATGAGCATCAATGAAGGCATATCGATAAACCAGGCGATGGAGGATAAACCCCAGCTTCCCACAAAAATATTAAATAAAAAAACTGCTGCAAAAAGGACCAGCTGGCCGAATAATATTAACCGTATGTTTTTCTTCATGACGATCTCTCCTTTCATACTGTTTATCAACTTGTATCCTGAGGAAAACATACCACGACCGGGAAAAGAAAGATATAGTACCTTTTTTATCATTTATTTTGACAAGAGTGTGCAATACCGTTACAATTTCGCATTGAAGGAAGTGCCGTTATGGCAGGTTTTGGTATTCTTATCAGAATGCTGACAGATATCCCGGAGGAGAAAAAATGAAGGAAAAACAACTGCCGGTGATCACGATCAACAGGGAATACGGTGCCGGCGGAAGGTCGCTGGCGGCCGTTCTGTCCGAAAAACTTGGGATACCCTATTATGACAGGGATTTCATTAAAAAGACCATGGAAGAGAGCGGCTATGACAAGGAAGACGTTGAACGGGAGGGGGAGGAGCTGAGCAGATCCTCCGGGATGCTGAACAGGATATTGAACAGCTCCGTCTCATATAAAAGCTCCCATGACGCCATATTTGAAGCGGAAAAAAAGGTTATCCTGAAGCTCGCGGAGAGCCCCTGCATAATGGTGGGACGGTGCGCGGACAGGATACTGTATGAGGCGGGGATAGATACAGTGAGCATCTATCTGCACGCGCCGCTTGAAATGAGGCTTAAACGGACGGACGAGCTTGAAGAAAAAGGAGACGTCCATCCGGAGAGATTTCTGGAAAAGCGGGACAGCGGGCGGAGGAACTTTTATAAGCAGTATTCGGGCTGTGATATCTTCGATGCCTCAAATTATACATTCTGTTTTGATACGGGGAGGGTGAGCATCCCTCTTTGCGCGGACATGGTCCTTAGTCTGCTGAAAGAGCACTGATCACACCGTTTATTGGAGGAAGTTTAGAATGAAGAAATGGATACGGCGCTCGGTCTGCTGCCTGCTTGCTGCCGCAAGCCTCTTATACCTGTCCGGGTGCGGAGGGCAGCGAATGATGATGGGGACGGGAGGTACCTCAGGCACATATTACGCCTTTGGAGGAGTCCTGGCCCAGTATATGAAAAACTATACGGATTACAGCGTGACTGCCGTGTCTACCGCTGCTTCCAAGGCAAATATACAGAGCATAGGGGACGGCGACTATCAGATCGGCTTTACCCAGTCTGACGTAATGAATTATGCATGGGAGGGAAGCAGGTCTTTTGAAGCAGACGGCCCCTGCCGGGATTTCCGGGTTCTGGGAGCACTGTATGCGGAGACGGTGCAGCTTATCACGATGAAAGAAGAGCTTAGGTCCGTAAGCGATCTGAAGGGAAAGAGTGTTTCCATCGGAGCCCCGGGTTCGGGAGTATTCTTTAACGCCATGGATGTTCTCCAGGGGGCGGGACTGTCCGTAGATGATATAAAGCCTCAGTACCAGAGCTTCGATGACAGCAAGGAGGCGCTTAAGGACGGACAGATCGATGCGGCTTTTATCGTGGCAGGTGCTCCCACCTCAGCCATTACGGAGCTTGCCACCACTAACGGAGTGTTCCTGATCCCCATAGATGGAGGGCTCCGGGACAATATCATGGGGAGCTGCCCCTTCTATGCTCCCATGGAGATCCCTGCCGGGACCTATCCGGGACAGGACGAGCCTGTGGAAACCATAACGATCAAGGCTACGCTGGTAGTGGATGCGGACCTTGAAGAGGACGTGGTATACGCCTTAACGTCTGCTATATTTGATCATGCGGAAGAGATAAAGAAGGAAAATGCCAAAGGTGAAGAGCTTTCCCCTGAAAATGCCACGACCGGGATAACCGTGCCCTTCCATGCCGGTGCCGCTCGTTACTACAAAGAGCATGGGATAAGCGTTGAAGCACTGGAATAGGATAAGGAGATCTTATGAGTGATCAGGTTAATGATATAAAGTACGAACTGGACCAGGAGGAATTTGAGGAGGTCATGAAAAAATATGACCGGGAATCCAATGTCCGTGTATGGACGGGTAGACCGGCATTGATCGTAAAAACCCTGCTCATCGGTTTTTCGCTGTTCTGCATCTGGGTAACCCTTTTTGCCACCTTTTTGGAAGAGATCAGGCTGACATCCTTCATGGGCCTCATTGTTCTCATGGGCTTTTTATACTACCCGGCGAATAAAAATAATAACAGAGCAAACCATATCCCCTGGTATGACGTTATAGCCATGATCCTCGGCACGGGAGCCTTCCTCTACTATACCTTCAGTGCTGAGCAGATAATACAGCAGGG
>JAIKXV010000132.1 GCA_024683935.1 Lachnospiraceae bacterium
TATCATGCTCAAAGCATCAATAGTCATTTTTTCGAATTTTAATCTTGCATCCCGACACTTCATGTAGTATTATTGTTTCGTCACATAGTTTTGAATACTACATGGTGCATGTATCGCCACATCATACATTTTAAGATAAGGAGTAACGCGGCAATGGAAGGAATGGGAACATTTAATGCAACAAAATACGGGCTGAGGCCCTGCAGCATAACCATAAAAGTGAGAGAACCGGGTTCGGCCTTTACGCATGGCGCAGGACTGCTTTTACTGCTGATGGGAGCCGGTCCGCTTGTGATGAAAGCCTCTCTTTCGGAAAACCCCCTCACCGTTTTTTCCATGTGGACCTTCATATTGAGCGCCTGTCTGCTCTACGGTGCAAGTACGGTTTATCACTGGGTCGTGCTTGATGAAAAAAAGACCCGTATCTTAAGGAAGGTCGATCACATGAGCATTGCTGTGCTTATCGCGGGAACCTACACCCCTGTCTGTCTCACAGCACTTAAGGGAAGGACCGGATATATACTCCTTACTGCCATCTGGATCCTGGCGATCCTGGCGATCGCACTGAAAGCCCTCTGGGTCACCTGTCCGAAATGGCTTTCTTCCTCGGTTTATCTTCTTATGGGATGGATGTGCGTTGCGGCTTTCCCCCTGATCCTTAAGAGCCTTCCCCTGGGAGCCTTTTTATGGCTGCTTTCGGGAGGAGTACTCTATTCCGCCGGCGCAGTCATCTATGCAAAGAAATTTCGTATTTTCGATAAAAACCACATTTATTTCGGATCACACGAGATATTCCACTGCTTCATAATGGCAGGTACCTTCTGTCACTATATGCTGATGTTTTTATATCTTGCGTAAAACCTCTAATCCTCGATCACCCTTACTTCCAGATGATCGAAGGGGATCCCGTCTATAAAGGAATCTTCCCTGAATCTGGTCATCGAGCTGCGCTTAAAATCCTCGATATTGGTATCCAGCCAAACAGGAACGGAAAGATCCAGTTCCTTACAGGCTTCCTCAAGACAATGCAGGATCTTGTGGGTTCTGGTATCGTCGGATCCGTCCTCTATAACGGTATCCCTTATCATATGATTGTCCTTCCATTCCCTGACCCAGAGTCTGAACATTACATTTCCTTTCTACAGCGGCTCTCTGTCGGAAACTCTGAGACGGTTCAGAGCCCTGGCCATGGAAGCCTTTGACAGCTCATATTCCTCAATGGATTTTTTCTGCCTGAGGCTTTCTGTCGCCCGTTCCAAAGCGGCTTTGGCACGATTTCTGTCTATATCCTCCGGTCTTTCGGCGGCATTCACGAAGATCTGGCACCTGTTGTTTGCTGTCTGCCCGACTCCCGTGCTCACCGCAACTACATGCCACTGTCCGTCCTCCGTCCTGTACCTCAGCTCACCCGCCTTTATCGCGGTCATCATGGCCTCATGAAACGGCAGGAATTCCAGCGCACCGTCCGGAGTCGGAAGGATCACCGAAAGTATCCTTCCCTCAAAAAATATCCCGTCGGGACTTATTATCGAAAGCGCTCCCGTCTTTTTAACCTTCATAGGGTCCTCGCTTTGTTCACAACATCATCTATCGTTCCCACGTTGAAGAAAGCCGCTTCGGGATATGAATCGGCCTCTCCCGATATGATCGCGCCGAAGCCCTTGACCGTATCCTGCAATCTGACGTATTTGCCCGGCGTTCCGGTAAAGTTCTCCGCCACGAAGAATGGCTGGGACAAAAATCTCTGTATCTTTCTTGCCCTGTAGACCGTGGCCCTGTCCTCTTCGGACAGCTCGTCCATACCGAGGATCGCTATAATATCCTGAAGTTCCTTATATTTCTGCAGGAACTTTATAACAGTCTGGGCAACGTCGTAATGCTCTTCACCCACGATCTCCGGCTCAAGTATCCTCGACGATGACTCCAGTGGATCGACCGCCGGGTATATTCCCTGTTCGACTATCTTTCTTGACAGAACTGTGGTCGCGTCAAGATGCGCAAAGGTCGTGGCCGGAGCCGGATCCGTCAGATCGTCTGCCGGAACGTAGACCGCCTGAACCGAAGTTATCGATCCTCGTTTTGTGGATGATATCCTCTCCTGCAGATCACCGAGCTCACTGGCAAGGGTAGGCTGATAACCCACCGCCGAAGGGATCCTTCCGAGCAGGGCAGATACTTCGGAACCTGCCTGAACGAATCTGAAAATGTTATCTATGAACAAAAGCACATCCTTATTCATCTCGTCACGGAAATATTCTGCCATGGTAAGGCCTGTCTCGGCTACTCTCATTCTGGCACCCGGGGGCTCGTTCATCTGGCCGAAGACCAGAGCCGTCTTATCTATAACCCCGGATTCCTTCATCTCGGACCACAGATCGTTACCTTCACGGGATCTTTCCCCGACTCCCGTAAAAATGGAATATCCTCCGTGTTCGGTAGCCACATTTGTGATAAGTTCCTGGATAAGCACCGTTTTTCCGACGCCGGCGCCTCCGAAAAGACCGATCTTTCC
>JAIKXV010000041.1 GCA_024683935.1 Lachnospiraceae bacterium
GGCAGAAAGTAAAGAGGTGAAGTTTGAAAACAAATAAAGAAGAAATAATGCTGACAGCATTAAAGCTCTTTGCGGAGCGTGGTTTTGAGGCGGTATCCACAAGTATGATCGCCGGTGAACTCGGGATCACCAAGGGAGCACTGTACCGTCACTATAAAAGCAAGCAGGAGATCTTTGACAGCATCATAGAGAAGATGTTTGAACAGGATGAAAAGCAGGCCGAAGAAACAAACGTACCGGTCAGGGAATATGAAGAAGATGCCGAGAGCTATGAAAATACTTCACTTGAGGACCTGTGTGAATTCGTCAATAACCAGTATACGTACTGGACCGAAAATGAATTTGCACTTTACTTCAGAAGGATGATAACGCTGGAGCAGTACAGAAATGAGGAAATGAAAAAACTATATCGCGATATGCTCTCATTGGGACCTGTAAAGTATTCAGAGGATCTGTTCCGGGAGATGATAAAAAACGGACGGTTAAACGGGGAAGCCAAAGAACTTGGCGCCCGGAACCTGGCGATACTTTTGTATGCGCCGCTTCAGCTGTCGATACAGCTTTATGATGCAGACGAAAAAGACAACGAAAAGATCAGAAGCGATCTCAGAAAGATCACAAAAGAATTTGAAGAAAGGTGGAAGAAAAAATGAGTATAACATTCAGGATAGAAGAAGAAAAAGATTACAGAGCAGTTGAAAACCTGATAAGGGAATCATTTTGGGACGTATACCGTCCCGGATGCCAGGAGCACTACGTGATCCACAGGTTCAGAAATGATCCGGCCTTTGTGAAGGAACTGGATATTCTTATGGAAAAGGACGGGGAACTTATAGGCCAGAATATGTTTGTTAAAACAGCTATCAAAGCAGATGATGGCAGGGATATCCCTATAATGGCCATGGGGCCGATCTGCATAGCACCTGAGTATAAAAGGCAGGGATACGGGAAGAAGATCCTGGATCACTGCCTCGAAAAGGCAGCAGGGCTCGGATACGGAGCCGTATTTTTCGAGGGTAATATTGATTTCTACGGGAAAAGCGGCTTTATCACAGCAAGCAGTTACAATATACGCTACCATGATGTTCCGGAAGGTGAGGATGCCTCATTCTTTCTCGGAAAGGAACTGATCCCCGGATACTTAAACGGGATCACCGGAGAGTATACTCCGCCGGAAGGGTATATGGCTGCCATTAACGAACCGGAAGAATTTGAGAAATTTGACGCGCTCTTCCCGGCACAAGAAAAACACAGCCTGCCGGGACAGTTATTCAGCGCCTGATCGGAGAACAATGAATAAAGAAACATACAGTGAATATGAAGGGTATACCGTCTGCTGCGTTTCCGTACAGGAAAAAGGGCAGTACCGGATCATCGGTCCTGAGGGAGATCTGTGGGCAAAGGTTTCTGGGAAATTTCAATACGAAGCAGAGACAGCTTCAGATTACCCTGCGGTCGGGGATTATGTGACGGCGGATATCGCAAGCGGCGGCATGTCAGTGATACATGCCGTGCTGCCGAGGAAAAGTGTTTTCATACGAAAGGCAGCCGGCACCGGTAATACTGAACAGGTGGTGGCAGCGAATGTTGACACGGTATTTCTGTGCATGGCCTTGAATAATGACTTTAATATCCGGCGTATGGAGAGATACCTGACTGCAGCCTGGGACAGTGGGGCAAACCCGGTTATACTGCTTACAAAAACGGATCTCTGTCATGACCTTGAGGATAAGATCATGCAGGTTGAAGGCGTGGCACCGGGTGTCGAAATAATCGCGGCATCATCGATGGAAGAGGATGGTTTAGATCAGATAGAGCCATATCTTATCAAGGGAAAAACCCTTGCGTTTGTAGGATCCTCGGGTGTCGGAAAATCTACATTGATAAACCGGCTCCTCAAAGAGGACAGGCTGGAGACAAATGGCTTAAGGAATGATGACAGGGGGAGACACACAACCACTCACCGTGAAATGATCTTTCTACCCTGCGGCGCAACAGTCATTGATACCCCGGGAATGAGAGAGCTTGGCATGTGGGCAGCCGAATCGGGGCTGTCCGCTTCTTTTGCGGATATTGAAGCATTGGCAGAGAAGTGCCGCTTCAGGGACTGTACTCATACCACAGAACCGGGATGTGCTGTACGCAAAGCTATTGGGAGCGGAGAACTGGCGGAGGAAAGGTTTTTATCATATAAGAAGCTTGAAGCCGAGAACAGCTATACAGAGGATGCGCAGAGTTATCTGGCAGCAAAAGAAGAAAAATTCAAAAAGATCTCCAAAGTCAATAAAAGAAACCGGATCAGCACATGATTGCAATACAGCCTGTAATTGTAGGAGGTGAATTATTTTGATAAAATAACGTCATGGCTGTAATATTTACAATACTGTCGATGCTGATGACATGCGGCAGTGATCTGTTTGAAAAAAATCGGTTTCTTCCAAAACGGAAGAAGTTATGAAGACTTTGATCTGGTATGGGATATTCAATGCCATTCTTATGTGTGCCGTGCTATTATTCGGAATGGATGAGGTATCACTTCTGCCCCACGAATTGATATTCAGAAAACCTGTTATAATAATTTCTCCGCTACTGAATTACATCTGCCTGTTTTTTGCGCTGGCGGCTTACACGTATGTGGGAGTTTCCGTCAGAAATTCCTTTGTTAATACTGATGGGTTGTTTTATGTTGTCCTTCTGGTGCTTTATCACATGGTTACCGGAAATGCCTCGTTTGCTGTCAGGTTGTTTAAGCCGTTGACGATTATCGGTCTCATACTGGTGATCGGCGTTGGCATGATCTATCCCCACACCAAAAGTACGGCGGAAGAGGGCGGTAATGGTAATCCGGGATCACAAGGGTAATACTCGTTTTAGGTATCATCGTAGCTGTGATCGCGGGATTTTTTGACGGAGCTGAATCCATGGTAACAAGCGTACTTATCGGAGATGAGATAGTGGATTCTATGGATTATATAGCTGCGGCCGCCCTGATACAGGTTATCATTACTTTCCTTATCTGGATCTTGATCAGCATCAAAAACAAAAAGCCGCATAACCCTTTCCGGAAAACAGAAAAAAACCGGATTATCGGCGAGGGATGCAGTTTGGTCGGCGATCTTTTCTACGTTTTAGCATTGTCGGATGATGCGTTTTTAGGCATCATCTTATGGAATGCATTTCCGATCCTGGATATCGTGGGAGCTCGTATCTTTATGAAGGAAAAGCTGAGCCGTGTGCAGTATCTGCTTCTGGTAATTATGATCGTAGGAGCAGTATTTATCGGTTTATCATAGGGAGAAAAGGGATATGGAGAAACGATTAATGCCTGTTTTTAAGCGTATCATACAGATCCTGATAATCGCTGCATTGTCTGTTTTGGTAGATTATCTTGCCGTGGTATGGTCAAATGATGAGACCATCTGGCTTGGGGAATCGGTAGAAGCTGTTGGATCTATTATCTGTGGTCCGGCAGTAGGAGGTATCGCGAGCCTGATCGCCAGCTTAGCGACAGACTTTCTTCAATACCATAGCTTTGAATACAGCTTTGTGTGTATTTTTGAAGCGGCATCAATGGCACTCATCGGTGTGATATACCGCAGGCTGAATAAGGACGAGGATCAATTCGGCTTTCGGGAGATCGCCGTTTTCAATTTTGTCCAGATCCTGGTAAACGCTGCCGTCTTATACCTGTCAACACCTCCTGCCGCCATTATGTTTTTCGGATTTATCATCGACGACTGGCCAAGGACTGAGTTTGTGGAAGAGCTGGCAATATTGGGGGATAATGCTTTTTCGGCAATCATTTCCGTGTCCCTTATCGGTACGGTTCTGCTGGCAGTATGCATTGCTTTCAGAAAGAAGTATAAGGAATATGGGAGTATTTCCGCTGTAGTAAAGTCCATTCTTAAACCCACCTTTATCAATAAAGAGTACAGAACCCGTGCCGCCGAGTATTCAGTAGGTATTGTTTTTGCCATTGCCCTCACCATGGTGGATGGAGTGGTTTCGGGACATGTTCTGGGAGAGAATGCCCTGGCGGCAACTTCGATCATGTTTCCCATGATCTCCTTAAGTACCTTCATTTCCACTTTCATCATTTCGGGATGCACCAATCTATCTGCCAGAGCCAAGGGAGACGGTGATTAAGAAAAGGCATCAAAGCTTTTTTCACTTGGACTTATGTCCACGCTTTTCCTGGGTCTTATGCAGACAGTTCTTTACCACTTCGGTGAGGGTCTGTATTTTGGATATTTTACATCCTCACCGGAGATCGAAGCCTTTGCCAGAGAGTATTATCACATTTACATTTTTGTCCCTCCCTTTTTGGGACTCACTACATTTTTGGATGAGGTTTCTTCTTCAGACGGGGATGATCTGCTTTCCTATGCCGGGTATCTCGCCTCTTTCTTCGTGAATGTGGCGCTATCCATAGTTTTATCAAAGAAGCTCGGGATGGCCGGACTTTCACTTGCCACCCTGTTCAGCTATGTGGTCTTTCTCATTGTGGTAGCGACCCATTTCCTGAAGAAAAGCAATACCTACAGGTTCCGACCCCATTTTTCACTCCGGGATCTTTTTGGATTTGCCAGGAATTCACTGAAAAGCAATACCAGGGGACTATGCTTGTCTCTGGCATCCACGGCATTTACTAAAGCGATCCTTTTATTCTGGGGGAGCGGTTACCTCATTGCTAATACAGTACTATGTGCCATGCTGGAGGTTTATGAAATGATGAACGGGCCCTCCGAAGCGGCAGAGTATCTCTTAGCTACTTATACGGGAGAAAAAAACGGCGAAGGCGTGAAGCTGCTCTTTAATGAAGCTTTATTGATCACTATGATTGCCGGTATGGCAGTATCTCTTTTATTGCTGGTAGCGCCGAATACGGTGTTGCTGCTTTATGGGGTGGAGGACTCTCCCCTCAAAGGCGAGCTCATCCAATGCATCCGATTCTGCTCAGTGGGAGTCATCGCCGCTTCTTTGGGAGCGTTCTTAAGCGACTACTACGGAAACACAGGAAAATCCCTATGGTCCTGCCTGATGGTGGTATTCAGGACAGCTCTCTTTCCGATTTTGTTCTGTGTGACCTTCTGTCTGAACGGCGGGATCGTCGGCATGGGCAAAGGGATGCTGCTTGCCCAGATTGTCGCTGTAGCTGTTTTCTATGGATTTGTCTTTATTGTTAAGGGCGGTGAGAGCATACCTTATTTATTGGATGATCCGGATTTTGAAAAGGTGAAAATGAATTCCTTTGATTATAACCCTGAGGAGTATGAACGGATACTTTGCTGGATCAATGATAACCTTAAAGATCATAGAATAGAGGAAAAGAAGATAGATGAAGTTAAGGATGTTGTCCTTTCATTATTTAAGAAAACAGAAGAAAAAAACGGCAAAAATAAGGTGGTTGGTGAGTGTGTCTTAAGGTTCACAGGAGATCCGGAGGTCATAATAAAGGACAGTGGGGAACTGTTTAAGCCGGAAATTATTGATGACCGCCATGTCTATAACGTGCTTATGTCATGTAACAGCAATAAGATCTGTATTTCCTGAGGGTACCCGGCGAAAAAGTTCTGAGGATTCAAATCAGTGTAAAAACAGACCGAATGTGTGAAAGTCCCCGGTCTGTTTTTTTGATGGAGGATAATCTGAAATGTAAGTATAAACCCGGCTGTTAAACAGGAGGAAACTACCCGGATGATCAGGAAAATAGAGAAATGTCAGGGACGGCTGACAGTGTTTTTTGAAGATCCTTTTTGGGTAGGAGTATTCGAGAGGGTTCAAAACGGAAGGTTGTCCGCAGCAAAGACAGTTTTTGGCGCCGAGCCAAAGGACTATGAGGTACAGGAATTTATAAACAGGAATTATTACCGGCTGAAGTTCAGTCCGGCTGTCAAGACCATTATAAAAGATGTAAGAAAGAATCCTAAGAGGGCACAGCGGGATGCAAAAAAACAGACACTGGAAAAGGGCATAGGAACCAAATCGCAGCAGGCGCTTAAGCTGCAGCAGGAACAGAATAAGGAACAGAGGAAAGAGCGAAGCCGGAAGGAACGGGAAGCTGTGAATGACATGCTGTTTGAAAAAAAACAGCAGAAGAAAAAGGAAAAGCATAAGGGCCATTAGGAAGATGAAAAGACCCGGGTGTAAATAAATCAAACATAGTGGTGGACATATGATGATCTACACCATAAAATATTTTTAACAGCGTATGCCTGGAATGCAGTTTTTTATGGGAAATCAGATTGTGAAAAAGAGTTTTATCATAATTGTCAACGTGATCATTATGGCTGCCATATTGGTCTTCGTTGTTCTGTACTCCGGATATACAAACCGGGATTCATATCTGCGGCAGATAGAAAACTTTGTAAATACAACTGTCACCATGGAGCAGGTGACGGAAAACTATTTAGAAGGCGAGCAGAGGATATGCGATGTATGGGCGCGCTATATCAATAACAGCGCCATGACAATGGAAGAGGCGGTAGGATTTATCCGTGATTCCCATGTGCTGGCGAATACTTCCGCACATCTTATATACCCTGACACCCTTACCGGCCTGTCTACGCGTCCGAAACAGGGGACGACCGATGACTATGCGGTTTCCTATGAAAGGGTGGATCTCCTGAATAATATGAATCTGGATGATGAGATCGGAAAGTCGATCAACATTACCCGCGCTTACACCAATCCGATGAACGGCGAGCAATCACTGGCTTTCTGCAACACGGTTACACTGTATGATCCGGAAAGCGGAGCATCCGGGGCAGCAGTCCTGCTCCGGGTAATTCCCATATCGGAGCTTGAGCAGAAATGGGTTTTTCCGCAGACAGAGCTTGTGCATGCAGAGCTGTCCATGATCGATGCAGACGGTGATTATATCATCAAGGGATACAGTTTTAAGAACTCCAGCTTTTTTGAATTCTACAAATCCTATAACCCTACGGATCCCGAATCAGCGGAGCAATTGTTTGACAGGATCACTTCATCGACGGGTTCCGTTCCCATGCTAAACTCGCGCGGACAGGAGTGCATACTTGCCTTTACACCGGTGGATGCCACCTCCGGATGGACCATGCTGGGTTTTGTACCGGCAGAGGATCTCCATGTAGATAAAGAAAACTGGCTGCTGTTCGGAGTAGTTTCCGTCGGTTTGCTGATTCTGTTCCTCTGTGATATATGCTATGTGATGTTTCTGAATAAGCGCCTTCTGGCCACGGCCAGGGAAGCCGAATCCGCAAATAAGGCAAAGACCGATTTCCTATCCACCATGTCCCACGATATCCGGACCCCCATGAACGCCATTATAGGCCTTACAACCATTGCCGAGAAAAATATCGGAGATATCGAGTCGACAAAGGAAAGCCTCCGGAAGATCAGTCTTGCCAGCAATCATCTGCTGACACTGATAAACGACATTTTAGATATATCAAAGGTGGAGAGCGGAAAGCTGAAACTGAGCCCGGTGACATTCTCCATTGTGGAAACGGTTGAGAACCTTGTAAACATTTCGCAGCCGATGATAAAGGAAAAGAATCTGGAATTCAGTTTCCATATCAGCCGGATAGAGAATGAATACCTGTATACCGATCAGCTTCGCTTAAACCATATCTATATCAATATTCTTTCCAACGCCATTAAATATACGGAACCGGGCGGTCGGATCAGCGTGGACATGAACGCGGAGAAGAGTCCCGACCCCGGCTGTGTACGGCTGATATATGTGGTGTCAGATACGGGCATCGGCATGAGCCCGGAATTCATAACAACCATGTATCAGCCTTTCTCGCGGCAGATCGACAGCCGTGTGAACAGCATTCAGGGAACCGGTTTAGGCCTGGCCATTACAAAGCAGATGGTTGAACTGATGGGCGGAACGATCGAGTGCGTAAGCGAGCCGGGAAAAGGAACAACATTCACCGTCATACTGGATATACCGATAGCCGACAGGCAGCGGGAAGATATGCAGCTTGACCCTGTTGACGTTCTGATCGTGGATGACGATGAGATCATGCTGGAGACGGCAGTTGATACGCTAAAATCTCTTGGAGCCTCAACAGAACTGGCACGAAGCGGACCGGAAGCGCTGGGCATGATCGAGCACAGGCACCTTTCCGGAAAGGATTATGACGTTGTCATTGTTGACTGGAAAATGCCCGAAATGGACGGAATTGAAACTATCAACAAGATCCGCTCGGATATAGACACTAATATTCCGGTCCTGCTTATTTCCGCATATGACTGGTCGGACATTGAGGATAAGGCAAAGGAGGCGGGGGCGATCGGATTTGTCAGCAAACCGCTTTTCCGTTCCACCCTTTATGACAAGATCAACGCTCTGATCGGAAAAGAGTCCAGATCCCAGGAACCGGAGGATGATCATTCCGATCTGCAGGGCATGCACATCCTTGTGGCAGAAGATAATGATATCAACTGGGAGATCATATCCAAAATACTTACTTCCTTCGGGATCGCCACAGAACGTGCGGAGAACGGACGGGTCTGTGTGGATAAGATAAGTACGGCGGAGGAAGGCAGCTTCGATCTGATCTTTATGGACGTGCAGATGCCGGAGATGAACGGCCTGGATGCGACCAGGGCGATCCGGAAGTCAGAGGATCCATGGGCAGCTTCCATTCCGATCATTGCCATGACGGCGGATGCATTCTCGGAAAACGTAACCGAATGCCTGAACGCCGGAATGAACGGGCATATAGCAAAACCCATAGATATCAAGTTAGTCATCAGGGAGATACGAAGGATCCGGGAAGGAAGGAAACAATCGTGAAAAAGACAATATGTATATTTTTAGCGGGACTCATGGTTCTGGGGCTGGCCGCCTGCGGCTCAGCGAAGCAGGAAGCGACAGCTGACGAAGGGTTTGCGCCTCGTCTGGATAAGTCTTAAGCTGTCATATCAACGTCGCCGGCGGTTACGATAACTTTGAGGCGCTGGAGGCCGAATTTGACCTTTTCAACGATTATTATCCCAATGTGGAACTGATGTTCACGAAGATCGATGATTATAACAACATGATCGGTACGGTTCTGAACGGAAATGATGCCCCGGACATTTACGTTAATTACTCCTGGATGTATGGCAGGGATCAGTATAAATCCTCCATAGATCATGCCGAGAATCTGGCAGATCCCGCGCTGGGACTCGATCTTGACTGCATCCGGAGCAATATCATTCTGAATACGGACGACGGCTGTGTGGATCTTGATGCCTGTGCGGAGATTGAAAATAACTATGATGCAGTGATCCTGCGCTTTTTTGAAGGCGATGTTCCCATGATGACAGGATCCGGAGACACCGTTTCCGGAACAGAGAAGCGTGAGAGCCGCTCCGAAGCATTTATCGCCGCCCCTTTTACATACACCTTTGTCCCGATCCCCATGTCGGATGATGGTGCCAATTTCCTTGACATGCCGAATCTCCAGTTCTCTGTCAAAAAAGAAAGCAAAAATCTGGACATGGCCAATGAATTTATGCGCTTCCTGATAACGTCAGACGAGCTTAATGAGATGGCACGTAGAAAGGGGCTTATGTCCCCGACGAAGGATCTGTCTTTTAACAGCATGTATGCCGCATTCGGTGAGGTTCCGGAATCCCGGATCCTGTCGCCGGAGGAATTCGGGTTGACCGATGATGCGGTTATACAGTTGAGACAGGCCAATTATGGAGTTGGAACCGGCGTAATGACCATAGATGAAGCAATTGCCGGATTTGGTACCTATACTCAGTAACTGTCAGTCCGTACATAGGGACGGGATAACAGCCTGTAATGAAACTGTATATTTGAAAGGAAAGAAAAAATGAGAGATCTGATAGTTTATTATTCACTTGAAGGGAATACGGAGTATGCGGTAAACCGTATTAAAGAGAAGACGGGCGCGGATACATTGAAGCTTGTTCCGAAGAAGGCTTATGTTGATAAAGGATTCGCAAAGTATGTCTGGGGAGGAAAGAGCGCGGTCATGGCCGAAAAGCCGGCGCTTAATGATTATGAAGTAGATCTGACATTATATGATAGGATCATATTCGGATTTCCTGTATGGGCATCGACTTTTACGCCGCCGATACGGACCTTTATTTCTGACAATATGGATGCCCTTAAGGGAAAGAAGTTCGCAGCCTTTGCCTGCCAGAGCGGAAACGGGGCCGAAAAGGCATTTGAAAAGCTGGCAGCGTATATTGGCATCGATTCATTTGACACTACGGCAGTTTTCATTGATCCCAAGGCACGGCCGGACGGAAAGAAGGATGTGGAAATAGATAGTTTTGCCGAAAAGCTGGTATAGTGAGCAGTATATGATATGCCGGAGTATCATTCGTTTTGTAATCGTTGTACCGTAATTAAGAA
>JAIKXV010000057.1 GCA_024683935.1 Lachnospiraceae bacterium
CTGCAGGTAGTCGGCCATACCCCGGTTAAAAGCGTAGATTATTTTAAGGGTGTATTATCGACAGACAACTTCTCAACCAACAAAAACGGAGAACCCTACGGAGACCGAAAATTCGTATGGGTTGAAACAGCCACCGGCCAATGGGGATTTTCCAGTAAGGGAATGATCCCGGAAGAGCTGCCGGATCCAAAGTTAGATTACAGAACATATAAATTAGGCGATACAGTTCGTTTTAAGTCCCCCAAAAATGGTTCGGAAGAGCCGGAGATCATTGAAGGGACTGTATATGTAATTGACCCCTTACCGGGCGGCAGTTCGTCCATCGATGTGTTCAGCGATGATATCCTGTATAAACATATACCTCTGAGCAGCGTGATATCCGTGAACGGACAGGAAGGATAACATGAAATGAAAAACGACAATAAAAAACCGATCATCATAGGAGCTGTAATACTGGCTGTTCTGGCCGCTATCTTCGCGGCTGTCTATTTCTTTAACCTGACTCCAGCCAGCGCAGGACAGAAGAACATCACGATCAATGTGACAAACAGCCGGGGAGACACCTCTTCCTATAAGCTTTCAACCAACGCCGGATTTTTGAAGCAGGCAATGGATGAGCTATCCGAGAAAGATCAGGATTTTTCATACTCCGGAACAACCGGCAGCTATGGACTGATGATAGAAACCATCAATGGCGAGCGTGCTGTATATGACAAAGACGGCGCATACTGGTCATTATATGTGAATGATGAATATGGTGAATATGGCGCAGATTCACAGCCTGTGACCGACGGCGATAAATATACATGGAAGTATGAGGCCTCTCCATGAGATATGCAATGGGTGATGTGAAAAGCAGATTATCCGTCAGGGACATTGCGCAGATAGGCATAATGGTCGCTATTATCGAGGTCTCCAAACTCGTACTCAGCGGCCTTCCGAACATAGAGCTTACAAGCTTCTGGCTTATCATGTTCACGTTGTATTTCGGATGGCGTATCGTTGCGGTGGTCCCTGTTTTCATTCTGGTGGAAGGGGCAATCTACGGCATGCATCTATGGTGGATCATGTATCTGTATGCATGGCCAATCCTGGTTTTTGTGACATGGTTATTGCGGAAAAAGGCTTCCGCATTGCTGTTTGCAATAATCTCGGGAATCTTCGGCCTGTGTTTTGGAGCGTTGTGCGCGATACCCTATTTTTTCATTGGATTGAGTTCCGGGGGAATATCTTCCGGCATAACCTCCGCCGTCACCTGGTGGATAGCAGGGATACCCTGGGATTTCGTACACTGCATTGGAAACTTCATGATCATGCTTGTTTTTTACAAGCCTGTGGGACGGGCCATGAAATGGGTCGTTTCGCATGAAAACGGATAAACTGAAGAAATCCTCTTCAGCGCCGGACATAAAGCTGCGGCCGGGATTCGACTTCCTGGCCGCAGCGGATCAGCTCTTCAGCTATGAAACAATCTTTATTTCTTATTCATCTGTTTTATGGAATATATTCCAAGGGCAATGGAGAACAGCTTAAAACAGCTCTGAAAAGCCTGACAGCTGCTTTCAGATACAGCTCTTCCGCACTGTCCATTGCTTCGTCAAGTGTCATAGGCCTGTCAACAGTAGTAATAAATGAACGGATGCCATGGTCATACAGTTCCTCGTATCCTTCACCAAGGCTTCCGCAGATTGCAAACACAGGAATACCGGCGGCTCTGCCATGTTCCCCGACTCCGCAGGGAACCTTTCCGCAGGCGCTGGACCTGTCGCTCCGGCCTTCTCCCGTTATTATGAGATCCGCGCCCTTTATCTTCCTGTCAAAATCAGTAATATCAAGGACTGTTTCAATACCGGACTTCATTTCCGCATTTAAGAAGATCTTCAACGCCGCACCAAGACCGCCTGCAGCGCCGCTTCCCGGTATCTTATCCGGATCCGCTCCGAACTCCCTTATGATAACATCCCGGTAATTCTCCATTCCCTTTTCCAGTCTGCTGAGCATATCGGGAGTACCGCCCTTTTGTTTCCCAAAGGTAAAAGTTGCGCCCTTTTCCCCGCATAAAGGATTTGTGACATCGCATAACACCGTGATCTTTGCACTTAATGCTCTGCTGTCGATCCCGGAAACATCTACACTCGCCACCTTTTCAAGGTCACATCCCCGTCCTTCCAGAGTGTTACCTTTTTCATCAAGGAATTCCACGCCAAGAGCCCTTGCAAATCCCATTCCGCCATCGTTGGTAGCGGAACCTCCTATTGCAATATAGATCTCCTCGAATCCCTGATCCAGCGCTGCTTTCAGGAGTTCCCCGGTTCCGTAGGTTGTGGTCAACAGGGGATTCCGTCTGTCCTCCGGGATCAGGGTAAGTCCGGAAGCCTGAGCCATCTCCATTATCGCGGCATTGCCATTTATCTTTCCGTATGAAGCACGGATGCTTTTCATCAGAGGATCATGAACAACAGCATTTTGCATTTCCCCATTAACAGCGTCAATAACGGCTTCCATCGTTCCCTCGCCGCCGTCTGCCATGGGAATACCTATGATCTCGCACCCTCCGAAAACCTCCCCCGCTGCACGGGAAAGAAGTTCGGAAATTCTTTTACTTGTCAGGGATCCCTTAAAGGAATCCGATGCAAATACAAGTTTCATGATCGTGAAAGCCTTCTAAAAAATAATCAAGCACCGATATTTTTTACTGTTTCATACAGCTTTTCCGCAAGCACCTTATGCCCCTCCGGCGTCAGATGAAGAGAATCCACCTCCGAAGGATAAATGTACTCCGCTGCATTAAAGAAGACACAGCCGTATTTTTCAGCTACAGCTCTGTAAAACTCGGAAAATTTCTTCGATTCTTCAACAGCCTCTTCAAAAAAGGCTCCATAGAAAGGTGACGTCCGGATACCCTTTCCGAGTTCCGGCGGAGAAACAAGAATGATCTTCGGTATGAACCCCTGCTTCTCTTCCGTAAAGGACTTTATCACATCCACAAGCACCGCCACGCCGTCAGCAATCTCCTTTGCGCCAAGATGAAACGTCGCCTTCAGGTCATTGCTGCCCAGCATAAGGATCACAATATCCACAGGCTTATGCGAATTTAAGCAGGGCTTCAGATAATCCAACCCGTTCTTCCAGCCGTCTATGGGGTCATCATGGATCGTGGTCCTCCCGTTGCAGCCTTCTTCAATGACGGCATATTCATCTCCCAGCAAAGCCTGCAATTTCCCGGGATAGCGCACATCTCTCGGATAGCGCATGCCTGTCTCGGGAATATAACCGAAGGTATTTGAATCACCATAACAAAGTATCGTAGTCATATCAGTTCTACTCCTGAACGGGATCCTCGGAAACCCGTAGATAAACTCCGCTATAGACAGGATTTTCGTTCGTATCAGGAGAAATTAAAAATACTTCCCCGTTTTCATAGGAGGGAATAACATATTCTATGACGCCATCCGTGCTAATTGCCAGATATCCGGGTGTATTTGAGTAGGTATCTTTTGTTATCTCACTTGAATATTTAACCTTATCGGAAGGTTCGCCATTCCCACTTACTTCCAGATACGCCTTACCGTTGTTGATATAAAGGAACATAACACCATTCGTCTCAACAGTATTCTTATAGACTCCATTCAGTTGGTTGATCTCTTTATCCAGGTCCTTATCAGCAAGAGAATTATCCAATTCCTTCATGATATCCGCTGAACTCCGGCTCAGTTCATCAGAGATTTTTAATGACAGCTCAGTCTCAACGATCATGCTGCGAAGAGTATCCATGTGTCCCTCAACAAACTTCGCGATCTCATCTCTTGAATTATCCTTTGGAGTATCCGGAATGCTTTTTATCGTATCATTGATAGCATCAGCATATTCCTCAAAATAAGGCTCTTTTTTCGCTTTAAGGTAAAGCTCATAATAATGGACCCTGAAATTTTCCAGGCTTTCACATAATCCCTTATACTTTTCTTCAGATGACAGCAAAGATTCGACATCCTTAATATAACCTTCTATCTCCTGTTCGTCCTTGTCTACGATGCCGTCGCGGATGGTCGTGATCTCGCTGTAATATGCCAATAACCGGTTTGTTTCATTCAGTTGATCCATTTTATCAAAGTCAATTCCGGCATTTTGGAGACCGTTTGCGGATTCACTATCTTTATCCGGGTTTTCACCCTGTCCGTCTTTGGCTTCCTCCGGATCCTCTTTGTCTTTGCCATCATCTTTAGATTTGATACCCTCTACCTTTTTAACATCATAGGTATACTCTGTTCCTGTATCATTTCCACATCCGGTAAAAATAAAAACGGACAATAAAAGTAAGATCAATGTTTTTTTCATATATAACTCTCCTTCATTTTTTGAGAAATCTGTATTTATACAATAACCAGCATATCCGGCTCCACATGGCAGGGAAGAAACAGCACTTCCACGCCAGCGGCTTTCGCCTCATCCAAGGCCACTCCGAATTCCGCATGGGTAGAGATATTCGGTCTCACTTCCGTAACACCGTCCATCTGGATAACAAACGCAACCATCGCCCTGTAGCCCTTCTTTGCTGCAGCCGCCAGTTCGCGTAAATGCTTAACGCCACGTTCTGTGGGCGCATCGGGAAAATAGCCGATGCCATCCACTTCCAGCGTACAGCCCTTCACTTCCATGAGAAAACGCTCATCGCCGCGCTCCATATAGAAATCGATCCGCGAATCACCGTAAGTGTATTCCGGCACAACCTTATCATATTCCTGACCTTCCAGCCACTCCTTCACAACCTTATTCGGAGCCTGACTGTCGATATTAAAAAGGATCCCGTTATCCTTCCTCACCGCAACTAAATCATACTTCGTCTTCCGGTCCGGGGTCCCCGGCGCCGTAAGCCACACCTCACATCCTGGTATCAGCAGTTCCTTACATCTTCCGGTGTTTTTCACATGGACGGTTTCCCGGAGGCCTTCGATCTCCACTTCTGCGATAAACCTGTTGGGGCGCTTGAGGAATACTGCCTGGGTGACGTTATCATATCTCATTTCAGCTATCTCCCTGCCATATTGATCTCTTTTATTTCCTTTTTACCGTCAATATAGTCCTGGTACATATCTATGAGGCCTGCCATGCAGCCGTCGCAGGAGCCTGTTTTATATGCGTGAAGGTCATGCAGCATGGCCGCCATGGATGCGATCTCCGGATCCAGTCCCCGCTTCTTTGCGATCATTGTAGCAGCGAGGGAAACCCCGTACAGATGCGCAATGGCGCTTGTGCGGTCGCCCGGATCCTCCATCTTATTCAGCTCTGCATTCACATATTTTCTCAGTTCTTTCAATCTGCTCATATCTTCCTCCAGCCATGGGTCCCGG
>JAIKXV010000120.1 GCA_024683935.1 Lachnospiraceae bacterium
ACTATAAGATGAAGAATGATGTTGATTTTTCACGCATTTTTGATGGCGAAAAACTGATCGGAGTACTGAACTTTAATAATATGATTCCTGTTGATGACGGTGTAATTAGGCTTCTTGACGTGAAAATTAAGAAAAATGATATGGATGCAGAAAAAGCATATAAGATTTTATGCGCGAAAGAACTTGATTGGGTACAGAAAAACCAGGATGCAATTGTAAAAAAGCAAACAAACTTTATAAGCTTGTTCAGTTAGATACAGTAAGCCAAGGACTGAAAAAGAGATGTCTTGATTTCAAAAAACTTGAAGAGGTCTTGAAAAAAAGAAACAATAAAAATAACGAAGATGAACTGAAATCTGGGTGTGGATTGTGGTTATGAAGAAAAGGCAAAAAGGTTTCTATCTAAGTGTACCAGGATCGAATTTTCCAAACATTGTTTACTGAATTTGTTCTAAGAATAATTCTAAGTAAGATTGTTTATTCTTGTTTTATTCTGTGGTATCGCATGTTATCCTATAAAAACAATGCAGAAAATATAACGGTTTAACACAGTACGGGAAGAGGTAAAAATAGCGTTTCTGCGTTCGGGAAGGCAAAACATCCGGTGGATGTTTTGCGAGCCCGTATAGCCGCGCCAGGCGCGGCTGGGCTCCGTAAAAACGTGCCAGTGGCACGTTTTGAGCCGCGTTTATCCGAGCTGAGCGAGGCTGCGACCGAGAGAGGTCGCAAATCTTGTCGCTTCGATCCAGTATTTACAAGGGTTTTGGGTTTTCCTGAAACCCTTAAATATTGCTCAATTCTAAGAATACTCTAAGGTCTCTTTATCCCATGATTAAAGTACCGGACACCGGATAAATATATACCCGCTTCAAACGAAAAAAGCATCTGCTCACATGAAGCAGATGCCCGATGGTTTGCTTATTTCAAAGCATTTTCTATATCGTTTATAAGATCTTTTTTATCTTCGAGGCCGCAGGAGACGCGGATAAGACCTGCGGGGATACCTGCGGCTGTCAGCTGCTCATCCGTAAGCTGCCTGTGCGTAGAGGTTGCCGGATTAAGGCAGCAGCTTCTGGCATCAGCCACGTGAGTCTCTATGGCGATCAGCTTCAGCTTTTTCATGAAGCTTTCCGCGGCACTTCTGCCACCCTTTAATTCAAAGGAAACCACTCCGCAGCCTCCATTCGGAAGATATTTTTCTGCGAGCTTATGGTAGGGATCGTCCTTCAGTCCCGGATAGCTTACCTTCAGAACCTTTTCCTGCTTCTGCAGGAATTCAGCCACAGCCTGACCGTTTTCCACATGCTTCGGCATACGCACATGCAGTGACTCCAGTCCCAGATTCAGAAGGAAGGCATTCTGCGGAGACTGGATGCATCCGAAGTCTCTCATCAGCTGGGAAGTGCACTTGGTGATAAAAGCGCCCTCTTTCCCGAATTTCTCCGCATATATAATGCCGTGATATGAATCATCCGGCGTGGTCAGACCGGGGTATTTGTCCTTATGCGCCATCCAGTCGAATTTTCCGGAATCCACTATCGCTCCGCCCACCGCAGCGCCGTGTCCGTCCATATATTTGGTGGTGGAATGGGTTACTATATCCGCTCCCCACTCAATGGGACGGCAGTTTACAGGCGTGGGGAAGGTATTGTCCACGATAAGGGGAACCCCGTGCTCATGTGCTGCCTGCGCGAATTTTTCTATATCAAGTACCGTCAGTGCAGGATTCGCGATGGTTTCCCCGAATACCGCTCTTGTGTTTTCCTTAAAGGCTGCATTCAGTTCCTCCGGCGTGGCATCGGGAGATACAAAGGTCACCTCTATTCCCATTTTTGCCATGGTCACGCCTATGAGATTGAATGTTCCTCCGTAAATGGAGGAAGAAGCTACGATATGGCTTCCGTTCTCACAGATATTGAAAAGTGCAAAAAAGTTTGCGGCCTGCCCGGAGCTGGTCAGCATGGCAGCCGTACCGCCCTCCAGTTCTGCAATCTTTGCAGCCACATGGTCGTTTGTGGGATTCTGCAGCCTGGTATAAAAGTAACCGGAGGCTTCCAGGTCAAAAAGCTTTCCCATATCCTCGCTGGTATCATATTTAAAAGTTGTAGACTGCACTATGGGGATCTGCCTCGGTTCCCCGTTTCCCGGACGGTATCCGGCCTGTACACATTTGGTTCCTGTTGTAAATGAGTTCATGTTAATACTCTCCTGGTTATTTTATAATAAATTTGTTAAGATCCTTCGCTGCCGCTCAGGATGACATTTCATTTTTATACTTCGTTGCAGAGGAGGCGGTAGGGTTCCTCGTCTTCGTCTATTGCGGGAAATCTGCCAACCTTCGGATTAAACCAGTAATTATCGTTTTCATCATCATTGCACATCGATACCTCTCCGAGTAGGGTCATTCCGCCTGTTTCGGGCATAATGAAATCATGGAAGAGATAGGGCATGATCGTAATGCTTTCCCCGGGATGAAGGACTATCTCAGAACCAGCAGGCATTATTCGTTTCCTGCCGTCAGTATACACTGTCACATCCGTATCCATACATTTTCTGTCCTCTGTACCGTTCCAGACCTTTATCGTGATATCGTTGCCGCCTCTGTTTATGATATCCTCCATCTTCTGCACATGATAATGGATCTGTGCTTTCTGCCCTGGATACATGCTGATAAGCTTCTCGGCGTAGGGCTTCGGATATTTGTCCTTCATGATCTGATTGCCGTTACGTATCGTAAAAAGCGCCATTCCGTTCTTGTAAAAATCTCCCAGACCGAAATCGGTTATATCCCAGCCCAGTTTATTATCCCGGATCTCCTCATATTCGTCTCCGGCTTTTTTCCAGTCATCTACTGTCCAGTCAGCAAACGGGGGAAGCTTAAACCCGCATTCCTTTGCCAGATTTTCCATGTCCTTAATCACTTTATTTATTTCAGATCTCTTCATAATGAACGACCTCCTTTTCATAAAGAATACTATAACAAAAGGGGCAGGGTCTGTCTATCGGGATCGCTTCTCTACTTTCCGTAGGTTGTTGGAGGAACGGCGGTGTAATATCATATTAGCAGTGATGCTAATGGAAGAAATAGACAAAAAAAGATTCTTCGCTGCGCTCAGAATGACATAAAAGATAATGATTTGGAAAGGAGCAGAAAATACAGGAAATGAACCAATATATTACAGGAACAGCAATAAAAGAACTCCGGGAACAGAAAAAGCTCACACAGCTGCAGCTCGCTGAGATCTTAGGAGTAAGCGATAAAACAGTATCAAAGTGGGAAACGGCAAAGGGCTATCCCGATATCACGCTTTTAGAACCGATAGCAGATGCTTTCGGGGTATCCGTGCCTGAACTGATAAACGGAAACCGGATACAGAATGAAAATGTATCGGCGAATATTATGCGGTCAAAATTCTATATCTGTCCGGTCTGCGGCAATGTGATCCATTCCATGGGAGAGGCGGTCATCCACTGCCACGGAGTGCAGCTCCTGCCCGCGGAAGCGGAGGAGTCCGATGAAGGCCATATGATCTTTATCGAAAGAGTCGAGGATGAGTACTATGTCCGGATAGACCATGACATGACAAAGACGCACTACATCTCCTTCATCGCAGCCGCATCCTCAGACAGCTGCCGGCTGGTAAAGCTCTACCCGGAAGGTAGTGCGGAGGCACGTTTTAAGATAAACGGCATCCGCAGGATCTTCTTCTACTGCAACCGGGACGGCCTGTTTTCCGTGGATGTCAAAAAGGGCATCGACGACAGGGAAAGCGGCTATGACAACTCCGGTGAACGAAGGGAGCTGGAAAAAGCCGCGGATATGCTCTTCGGGAAGTAAACTACTTATTTCCCCGTATCAGCGCCGCTGCTGTAACTACTGCCGCGAAAATACCACCGCCTATCAGCGATACGCCATATGGCAGGTTCAGGCCAATCTTGGCACCCAACAGATAGGAGCAGGTGATAAAGGCATAGAAGGTAAGGGGAATAAGCGGTATCCACAGGAATTTCTTTTTATCATGCTGCATGAGCCAGATCATAATCGATGCCAGTGCAAAGACTGCCAGCGTCTGATTTGACCAGCCGAAATATCTCCATATGGTATTAAATCCGTTCGGGTCATTCTTTGCCCACATAAGCGCAAGAAAAGCCAGGACAAATACCGGAAGCGACAGGAAGAGCCTCTTTTTGGGATCTTCCTGTTTTATATGAAGTGCATCTGCCAGTATCAGTCGCAGCGAACGGAGAGCCGTATCTCCGCTTGTTACCGGCAGAACGATGACTCCTATTACGGCCAGCAGTCCGCCTATGGGTCCGAGCATGGTTTTGCAGACCACTCCTACAACGCCCGTAGGAGAGCTAAGCTGCAGCCCTTCTGCTCCGGCTCCGATCATTGCCATTGTTCCGGCAGCCCATACCATGGCGATAAAGCCTTCCAGTATCATCATATTGTAGAAAATGAAACGTCCTTCGCGTTCATCTTCCATTGTCTTCGAAACTAACGTTATCTGCGTGGAATGGAAGCCCGACAGAATACCGCAGGCAACTGTTACAAAGAATACCGGGATGAAATGCTCGTCCCTGAAATATGCTCCGAAGTCAAAGCCGTTTAATACCCAGGGTTCCCATACATTCAGAAGGGGGAATCCCTTTATGAACAGCATTGCAAAGATACCCACTGCGGAAAGAAGAAGGATGGCTCCGAATACCGGATAGATCCGTCCGATGATCTTGTCTATAGGGAAAAGTGTTGCTATCAGGTAATACAGGAAGATCACTGAATAGACGATCCAGGTGGAAGCTTCTCCCGGAGTGCCGCCAAATCCGAAAAGCTGGGTACATGCAATATCGCCCGGAGTATAAACGAATACCACTCCGATAAGGAAAAGCACTATGCATACGAATACCGTATAGAGCTTATGGAAGAATGGATTGGTACTGCGCCTTATCAGTTCCGGCATCTGTATACCGCCTTCCCTGACGGAGATCATACCGGAAAAGTAATCGTGAACCGCACCGCCTATGATACAGCCGATGGGAATCGTTATGAACGCTATAGGTCCGAAAAGGATTCCCTGAATGGGTCCGAGGATCGGCCCGGTTCCCGCTATGTTCAGAAGATTGATAAGGGAATTCTTCCATTTCGGCATGGGAACGTAATCCACACCGTCCTGTTTTGTGAAGGCCGGAGTCTTTCTGTCATCCGGCCCAAAAACCTTCTGGCAGAACGCCCCATAAACCAGTCCACCTCCAAACAAAATGACCAGCCCAATAATAAATGTCTGCATATTTAACCCTCCCTCGCTTTATAAAGATTTTCTGCAGGTGCCCGGAACGGCACTGTGCATATGCAGTTACTCTGCGATCTCCGTGGTGCGGAGAACGTACATTATCTCATCGGCTTTCTTCGGTATCCTGTATATATACATATATACTACAAGGCCGTCTATGCCGTTTTTACGGAACACAAACTCCACATGGTATTTCTCATCACCCTGTTCAAACTTATCGTCATAATAATGATACTCTATGCCGTAATGTGACTTTCTGATGCTTTCAGGACATTTCCCCGCCTCGGATTTGCCGAGGATATTTTCTACTATCGCGGCCTCTATCCTGTCCGTCTGATCGTAACGGGATCTGTCCATCAGATTCTTATTGTGGTCAAAGTAGAACACATAGAGGCTCTCCGGGGTAGGGCTCTTATCCAGCCTGTTCAGCCTGTACTGATAGCCGTAGATATGATCCCCCTTATCATCCAGCTTCTTTTCCACCTTTTTCCATTCGGAGGGGATACGGTAGCTTAAGAGTTTCTTCTTATCCGCCTCATCTGTCACCGTAACCTTTGAGGTATTGCTGTCGTCTAACCTGGTTCCCTTATCTGTATAATATACCCCGCTGCCGCTTTCCTTCGCTCCTTTTTCCAGCAGCTTAATCTCTGCGACGAGGCCTCCGATGAACAGGCGCTTTCTTACTTCTCCGTATACCGTTATTATATCTCCCGGTGAAAGAAGTGCCACTTCATTTTTTACCGGTACTTCGGAGGTTCTGCAGCTTATCTCGCTTTTTCCGTCTGCCGATGTGATCGTAAAGGAATCGTATTTTTTCCCGATCTCTGATACTCTGCCTGTTATTGCATAGCAGCTGTCCTGCAGTTCATCCTTTGCCTCTGCGGCAAGCTCTTCAACAGTCCGCCCCGCATATACCGGATGCTCCTTCGGATTCAGCTCCACCGGATCATTCAGGAATTCCATCCCCGCGGTACACAGGAAGACGAGGGCAAGAAGAATAAGCATCAATGTCTTTTTCTTCACTTCATGGCACCTCCCCCAGTGCTTTCTCCACAAGGGAAAATCTCTTCTTTTCCTTCAGCTCTGCCAGCTTCTCCCGGACTGCGGAATAGGTATAGTATTCTGCGTAATTATCCCATAACAGCACTTCACTTTTGGGAGATGCCTTCCGTCCCAGGGTCTCAATAAGCTCGTCTGCGGAACACTCTCTTCCGTCCAGCGTCACGGTCTTATTCTTTACCCCCACGATATAACGCTCTGCTACGGGCTTCTGCTCCGTAACCTCCGGCTTTACTTCATAGGTATTGGCTTCCTCCGTATAATTAAAGGGGTTTTCCTCAGAAGAATTGCCGTAGAGATCGATAAGGGGCTTTTTATAAGACAGCTCCACATCGGGAAAAAGCTCGAATCCCGACAGCATGAAAAACGCTGCAGCCAGAACAAGTAATATGCTTATCTTTTGTCCTCTTCTCACCCCGCGCTCTTCTCCGACAATATTTCTATTCCGTTAGTTTCCAGTATTTTCAGCACTTCTTCGTAAACACTATAAACCGCATATCTGTCAACCAGATCCAGGCCCTTCGGCGCTTCTTCGGATGCAATGTACTCACGGAAATCCGCAGTATCCTCGAATACCCGGTTCCTCATAATGATCCTGTCTCCGTCGACTATCAGGGTATTCTCCGCTATTTCCGACAGGTCTGTATCGATATCCAGGCCGGATGCATCATCATTTTCCTTTATATCCGCACTTCCGTCCGGAAGCAGCCCTTTAAGGGGCTTATAGGCAGCTATCAGAATTCCCGCAAGAAGGGTAAGTAACCCCAGGAGAAAAATGATGCGTACTATTTTTAGTTTTATCCCCGGGAGCTTCTTAAATATGAATACGCCCAGCGCCATAAGGGCTATCCCGAGCAAGATAATGATAAAGCTCACTCCTCTTTTTCTCCCGACATGGCTCTTATGTATATATCACCTGATCCCGACTGAAGAGCATTAAATACAGACTGTATCCTCTGCTGATCCCTGTACAGGATCTCGCTTCCATCGTCCGCAATGGACAGGGTCACCGGCAGGCCGTCCGCAGAGGAAACATATTCAGACATCTTTTCTTCAAAGGCCTTATAGGCATCCTCCGTATTTCCGCCGCTTAAACTGAATTCATCGGCGTTTGCATTGCCGTTTTTCAGTATCCTTAAAGTCCTGTTTTTCGGCTCCTCCGGATCAAAGGCGGCAGTCACCGTGATTATCACCGTCTTTTCCGCGAGGCTCAGCTGCTCGGAATACAGCTTGTATTTCTCCTCGGCCTCTGTCTCCGCTTCCCTGCACTCCGCCCGCATCTTATCCAGCTCTTCCTGCTGCTTTGTGAGGTTCATTCCGGATACCTGCTGCCTCGCAAGAACCACCATCAGCAGGATAAAGATAACGTCCAGAAGGGAGGTGAGATCGATCAGTATGTCGTTTTTTCCCCGTCTCTGCCTTCTCATCCTCACTCGTCCTTTATACTGTTCAGTATTCCTCTGGTCCTTATCGTCGTATCATAGGCATCCAGCATGTTGTCCACGGCGTTTATCATCCTGCCGTTCAGAAGCGTGATGATAAGCTTCAGGGTTATGGCCGCGATAAGTCCGTAAAAGGTGGATCCCAGCGCAATATTCAGGGAGCCTACGATGGCCGCGCTGTCCTTTGCCGTAGTCTGTCCCATGATACCTGCCACCGTTCCGAGGATTCCCATCAGAGGGAAGATAGGTATCAGCTGGGAAACCGTCTCATATACCGATCTGCTGCCGTTATACTTGCTCTCATAGGCATGAACGGTATCTATATCCGCAGCGGTCTTTCTCTCATACTCCGTCACATTCCCCTTGGAATCCAGGGTCTTTTTCACCTCCCTGCCGTTCAGCGCATGGGAAATGGTGTGGTAGTGATCCTTCAGTACCGTATAATTATAGAGGATCACGAGGAGCAGTATAACCGCAAGGATGATTATCAGGGGCGTAATGAGGTTTTGTATCAGTGTTAGCATTTTGTCTCCTATTTGCTGTAGTTTTTGGGCTTTCCGGGCTTCGCCGTAATGGAATTCGTGGCGTCGTAAAGGTTATCCGTGAGAGCCACGGGGCTCATCAGCACCTTTCCCGTTCCGCGGTAAACATTCACCAGACCTTCTCCCGACATGGCGGATCCTATAAGAGTCTTTGTGGTGCGTTCCACCTTAAATTTCAGATCCGAGGTCCAGCACATGGCCATGCTGCCGTCTATCTTCAGCTCATCATCCGTGAGCTCTATCTCGATAAGCTCGTCCCTCGGCACGTTGCTCTCCAGCGCTGCGATCCCGTGTCCGTAGAGCGATAGATTGAAAAGCCCTTCGCCGCCAAGGATTGCTGATGATACCGAGCTTCTACCCACCACCCGGTTCTGCACCGTATCCTCACAGGCTAAAAACATGCCGTCTTCCACGGTCATGCCGCTTCCCCACTCTCCTATATCTTCGAGAATGATGAATTTGTAGGTGGGCTCCAGGGCAAGGTATCCGTTTCCTTCGTATTCCGGCTTTACGGCGGATTCGTTTGTGACGGCTCCCTTTACCAGATTGCCGACCAGGCTTCCCACACCCTTTATGCCTGTGGATGCCTGTACATCCCCGGCGAACCACTGCATGGCTCCTGCCTGGGTAATGACCGCCGTCTGTCCGTTAAGCTCCGCAATAAGCTGCCTCCGCCTCACGCCCATTTCACTCATGAAGTATTCCATGGTTGCGTTTCCCGGGCTTACGCTGGTGTCCTTGACATACTCCAGCACCTTAAAGCAGCCTGCCTCTGCGACTATCTTCCTGTCCTTATTTTCAAGGTTTACTATACGCATGGAGCTTCCTTTCAGATCCTTGCCACGCCGCTTTTCTTTGCGGCCTCCGCCACAGCCTTTGCCACTGCAGGTCCCACAGCGGGGTCAAAAGCATAAGGAATGATATAGTCCGCACTTAATTTATCCTCGGGGATAAGCGATGCCAGCGCTTCGGCTGCCGCCATCTTCATCTCTTCATTGATGTCGCTTGCCCTTACGTCAAAGGTTCCCCTGAATATGCCGGGGAATGCCAGCACATTATTTATCTGGTTCGGGAAATCACTTCTACCGGTGGCTATTACCGCAGCACCGCCCTTCTTCGCGTCCTCGGGGAAAATCTCCGGCGTCGGATTTGCGCAGGCAAAGATTATGGCGTCCTTATTCATTGTCTCCACCATCTCGGTTGTGACTGTTCCAGGAGCGGAAACCCCGATAAAGATATCCGCGCCCTTAAGCACATCCGCGATACTGCCGGATTTTCCGGAAAGGTTGGTGACCTCCGCCATTTCCTCCTTTATCCAGTTCAGGCCATCCCGGCCCTTATATATGGCGCCCTGCCGGTCGCACATCGTTATATCCTTAAATCCCGCTGACAGAAGGAGCTTTACTATCGCTATAGCAGCGGCTCCGGCTCCGGAGGTGACAATCTTCACATCTTCCTTTTTCTTTCCAACTACCTTCAGGGCGTTGGTGAGTCCTGCGAGAGTTATTACCGCCGTACCATGCTGGTCATCATGGAAAATGGGAATGTCTGTTTTTTCCTTGAGCTTGCGCTCTATCTCAAAGCACCTGGGAGCTGAGATGTCTTCCAGATTGATGCCGCCGAAGGATCCTGAGATCAGGGCAACGGTATTCACAAATTCGTCAACATCCTTTGTTTTCACGCAGAGAGGGAAGGCGTCCACGTCTCCAAAGGATTTGAAAAGCACGCACTTGCCCTCCATTACGGGCATTCCTGCTTCCGGACCTATGTCCCCGAGTCCCAGCACTGCAGATCCGTCGGTGATCACGGCACACATATTGTGGCGCCGGGTAAGGTCATAGGATCTGTCTATATCCTTCTGTATTGCAAGGCAGGGTTCAGCCACTCCGGGCGTATATGCCAGAGACAGGTCTTCCTTGTTCTTTACCGGAACTCTTGAAATGACCTCTATCTTTCCCTTCCATTCCCTGTGCAGTTTTAATGATTCTTCAGCATAATTCATGTATGTCAGCGCGCTCCTTTCATATATATTAATACTCCCCGCTTTTCAATGCGGTTTATCCTTTTTTTAGTTCCTTCGCCTCCGGCTCAGGATGGTAATTATATATTATCACCTGATATGGCATTATCTCAATCTCAACTATGACTATATTTCATTTTATTATAACATTCATTCTCCATGTATCATCCTTTTTCTTATGATTTATAGCTTATTTGGCATATCTTAGAAAAAATCTAAAATGGCCCACAAACCCCGTCCCCCAGGTCCACTTTCGGCACATAAAAAACCCGGTACAATGTACCGGGTCTTCTGAAATCTGCAATAGCAGATTGATCATCTCTTTGAGAACTGGGGAGCGCGGCGTGCGGCTTTGAGTCCGTACTTCTTTCTCTCCTTCATTCTGGGATCTCTGGTGAGGTATCCTTCCTTCTTCAGGGTTGCACGATATTCTGCATCAACCTCGAGAAGAGCTCTTGAGATACCATGACGGATAGCGCCTGCCTGTCCTGTATAACCGCCGCCGAATACATTAACCTTTACATCAAACTTGTCAACTGTATCGGTAGCAACCAGAGGCTGACGAACTATAACCTTCAGTGTCTCCAGTCCGAAATAATCATCTATGCTTCTCTTGTTTATTGTGATCTGTCCCTTGCCGGGTACCAGATATACTCTGGCAACAGAGCTTTTTCTGCGGCCTGTGCCGTAGTACTGATTAACTGTCTTAGCCATTGCTTTCCCTCCTTAAACTCAGAATTTCAGTTCCTCAGGCTTCTGAGCTGCATGATCATGCTCAGCACCAGCGTATACGTGAAGCTTCTTAAACATCTGGCGTCCTAAAGGTCCTTTGGGAAGCATTCCCTTAACAGCGAGTTCTAATACTTCTTCCGGCTTCTTTTCAAGCTTCTGGCGAAGGGTCTGGGTCTTTAAGCCTCCTACATAATCGGAGTGTCTCTTATAGATCTTGTTGTCCAGCTTCTTTCCTGTAACCTTGATCTTTTCAGCATTTACGATTATTACGTAATCACCCGTATCAAGAAAGGGTGTATATGTGGGCTTATGCTTGCCACGAAGCACCAAAGCCACTCTGGAAGCGAGACGTCCCAGTGTCTGTCCCTCTGCATCAACTACATACCATTTCCTGTCGATATCAGAGGCGCTTGCCATATATGTATCCATTGCAATTCCTCCAAGCTAATAAATGTACGAATATTCCGACCTCTTCAGGTCTTTACAGTTCCCGCCGCCGACCGGGGCTGTGGTCCGCAGCGTCAACTATTCTACAATACAGTTTCCCGGGTGTCAATACTTTCTTATTTAATCCTCTTCCTCTTCGTCATCATCATTCTGGGCTCCGTTGTCGGTTCCTGTATACTCTTCAGGCACCGGAGTAGGACCGGATGAGGATCCGGAAGTATCTATGACCGCCTCGGGTTCCATTATATTGGTAACAATGGCCGCATTCTCTTCCTGCATGGCACCCAGGATCTCACCCCGGGCATCCGAACCGCAGGCCTTCAGGATCCGGGCAACGAGATATGCGTCTCCGTCCGCTCCGGTGGACTGCACCATGACATCAAAGATCTTCGCGGCGTCCTTGGCCTTCATTGCAGAATAAGCCTTCGCATATTCCTGCATTTTTTCGTCCGTCTGCTCCTCAGCCACCACCTGCTTATAGAGGATCTGTGCATTGGCCGGCTCTATCTGCTCATAGTACTTCTGATATTCGGAAATATCGGGGGCCTTGTCCGAGAACACCACCTCGTTGTAGAATTCGTCCTTGATCTTTTCGAATTCCACCTGATTATTTTCAAAGGTCCTTAAGCGGTCGATCTCTTCCTGCAGCTCGTCATTGCTTACCCTCAGCTCGTTATTCGCCTGCTGGGCCTCCGTCAGCTGATTTTCAAGCTCCTTTATCCTGGATACGGCAGAGTCCACATCTGTGTATCCTCCGTCTATCTCATCTCCCGTCGCGAAACCGTTTCCCTCGAGATTGGGATTGTAGCCCGGAAGTATCCTGTTCACCACGGGCACATCCTTCAGCACAGGCGTCAGCACGCCGGAACCGAATCCGCCGACATCCAGCTTTACCAGAAGTCCCAGGATCGCAAGCCATATCAGTATAATGAACAGCGTAACAAGAATTATTGACAGGGCGCCGGAGTCCTCGTCATCATTCAGGTCTTCTCCGCCCTTCTTTTTGTTGTTTTCTTTCAGATTTCCTGATCCCTGTGAAGCAGGGAGATTGTTTCCGTCTGCCATTTTGTTTTCCTTCTATAAATATGATTACGTCGCCAAAAGAGAAAAATCACATTCTCATTCAGCCTGCTTCTGACCGTACTGGTAACTGGTAAGCTCATCGATCTGCTTGCTTTCAGCCGCAGCCTCTTCCTGCAGGAACCTCTGGAAAGCGTGCTCCCTCAGTTTCTCCTGAGCCTTTCTTTCCTTCATCACTTTCTCAAGCTCCTGACGCCTGAGTTCCAGGACATGCTCTTCTCTTTTAATCCTTTCCTCCGCCCGGATAATATCCTCGTCGCAGAGTCTCCGGCTGAGGTCATTATTCTGTATCTCCAGAAGATCCAGCTCGTCAGTCCTGATCCTCCTGCCCTCTTCCGCCAGCTGCTCTTTTCTAAGGAGCAGAACCTCCTTATACCTGACAGCCTCGTCAAGAACCTTCTTCTGCTGGGCAAAGCGCATCTCAGCCTGGGTTTCAAGCTTTTCTTTTAAATTAAGGATGTTCTGCATCCTGAACTTGAATCGCGCCATATTGTACAACTCCAATGGCTTCTCCTTGAGGAGAAGCTGCTCTAATTATCCGATGCCGGTTTTTTTAACCCGTGGAAGCGTTCTGTTCTCCGTCTTCAAACACTCCCTTCAGGAGCTCCAGCGTTTCCTCAAACGTGAACTTGGCGTCCGTTGTCTGCATCAGAAATTCATTTATCGTATCTATCTTCTGTATCGCGTAGTCTATCTTCGGATTTGAACCCTTCTGATAGGCGCCGATATTTATAAGATCCTCGGCCTCCTGATAGGTGGCCATTACATTTTTCATCTTACCGGAAAGGGCTTTATGTTCCTTGTCGGCGATCTGGCTCATACATCTCGATATACTCTGCAGAACGTCTATTGCCGGGTAATGATTCTGCTGAGCTATCCGGCGGTTCAGCATTATATGTCCGTCCAGAATGGATCTGGCCGTATCGGTTATAGGCTCGTTGAAATCATCACCATCCACAAGCACCGTGTAAAGTCCGGTTATGGAACCGGTCTTTCCGTTTCCCGCTCTCTCTAAGAGCTTCGGCATTTCCGAATAAACCGAAGGCGGATAACCACGGGTAACCGGCGGCTCACCGCTGGCAAGGCCTATTTCCCTCTGGGCCATGGAAAAACGCGTAAGGGAATCCATCATCAGCAGCACGTCCTTGCCCTGGTCACGGAAATATTCCGCAATGGCCGTAGCGGTCTTGGCTGCCTTGTTACGTTCCAGGGCTGGCCTGTCGGAAGTTGCAACCACCACAACAGACCTTTTCATACCTTCTTCTCCCAGGTCCCTTTCAACGAATTCCCGGACCTCTCTGCCACGCTCTCCGATAAGGGCGATGACATTTATATCTGCCTTTGTATTTCTTGCAAACATACCCATAAGGGTACTTTTTCCCACACCGGAGCCCGCGAAAATACCTACTCTCTGGCCCTTTCCGATAGTCATCAGCCCATCCACGGCCTTTACTCCGAGGGGAAGCACCTCATTAATGATAACCCTGTCCATAGGATCCGGCGGCTCGGCTTCCACGGAATACTCTCTTCCGCCCAGTATCTCCGTTCCGTCGGTAGGCCGTCCCAGACCATCCAGTGTTTTTCCGAGAAGATCGTCTCCCACGGCAACAGTCAGGGTATGTCCCAAATTCTCAACGATGCATCCTGCACCGATCCCGTCCGTCTTATCATAGGGCATGAGCTGGGTCTTGCTGTCCTTGAAGCCCACAACCTCAGCCATAATTGGCGGCTTCGAGCTGTCCTCCGGGATTATCCTGCAAATATCGGCCAGAAGTGCGTCCGGTCCCATAGACTCGATGGTAAGACCGACCACATTCACAACCTTCCCCAGCTTCTTATAGAATGTCCGGGTTTTCAGTCTTTCATATTTGGAAAGATCAATACTGGGTTCAACCATTGCT
>JAIKXV010000023.1 GCA_024683935.1 Lachnospiraceae bacterium
TCCAATATGCGGGTAACGGCCCTGTGCGTTTCGGTATTCCCTCTCCCGGCTGGTCCGACAGGGTAAATCATCCGGAGATAACAGCAAAGATTAAAAAGCAGGGTCATTTCGGTTCATGCTTTGCTTTTTTTTGTAATTCCGTTTCCATTTATCGGCTTTATAATCTATAGTATAATAACAGAAGAGATGGAACTTCCACAGGCGGCTCTGTACGGAGCCATAGTCTCGGGAATTTTCCTTATATTTACGATCTTCGGCAAGGCTTCCGGCAGTAAGAATAACAGCTACGAGGCCACAGTTATTGACAGATACAGGCAGCAGGAGTATGTCAGAAGCGAGGATGGTGCCCGCTCCGGGACTGAAGGCAGGAGCTACGGCATAACCGTAGTGAAGACCACTGACGGGCGGACAAAGAAGATAAAGGAAGAGCTGGACAGCTTTTCTAAAGCCTTTGCCTGGAACTATCTGCAGACTGGCGACCGCTTCAGATATCATCCGCAATTTACGGGGTTCCCATATGAGCGCTACGATAAGGCGGCTTATCCCTATCTGTACTGCGTATGCTGCAGGACGAAGAATGATCTCCGGGACGACCGCTGCAAAAAGTGCAACGCACCTTTACTAAAGTAGATACAATTGAGGTAATTAATGGAAAGATACCGGATACCTGAACAGGAAAGAGCGATCATAGAGAGGCTTCGCTTTCCCTTTGCCGTTTATCAGTTTATCAATAAACGGGTAGTCACCCTGGCATTGTCGGACGGCTTCTGCGAGAAGTTCGGTTTAGCGGATCGTGAGGAGGCAACCTATCTCATGGATAACGACATGTACCGTGACACCCATCCTGAGGATGTGGCCCGGATTGCCGAAGAGGGGATCCGTTTTGCAACCGAAGGCGGAGTGTACGATGTGATCTATCGGTCGAAAACTGCTGACGGAAAGGGATATATGGTGATCCATGCGCATGGAGAGCACGTGGCCACGGAAATCGAAGGAATACGGCTTGCACATGTCTGGTATATGGATGAAGGGCTTTGCGATGATAAGAATCTGTCTCAGGAAGTAACGGTTGAGCATGTTCTTGCCAATGCTCTCCATGAAGAAAACACCATAAGAATAAACCGCTTTGATCTACTGACCGGTCTTCCCAATCTGACCTGGTTCCTTGAACTGGCCGAGGCCGGAAAGATAAGCATACGCAGCGAAGGGTATGAACCGGCGATGCTGTATATTGATCTTAACGGTATGAAATATTACAACCACCGGAAGGGCTTTGCGGAAGGTGACCGGATGCTTCAGACCTTTGCCAGGCTCTTAAAACAGACCTTTGGAAATGAAAACTGCTGTCATATCGGAGCAGACCGGTTTGCCGTATTTACGAAAGAGGAAGGACTGGATAAGGTTCTTCACAGTTTCTTTGCCGAGGCGGAAAAGATCAACGGGAGGGATTCGCTTCCGGTAAGAGTGGGCGTTTATCCGGCGAGCATTGAGGATGTATCCGCCAGTAGGGCTTACGACAGGGCCAAGATCGCCTGTGATGCGATCCCGGCGACGGATACCTCCGCCTGCAATTTCTACGACAGAAAACTCAGTGAATATGAAACAAAGCGCAGATATATAAAGGCAAATATCGATCGTGCGATCGCAGAGAACTGGATCAAGGTATATTATCAGCCGATCGTACGGGCAGTAAACGGCAGGGTGTGCGATGAAGAAGCCCTTGCCAGATGGATCGATCCCGAGAAGGGATTTCTGTCTCCCGCGGATTTCATTCCGCACCTTGAGGAAACAGGGCTGATCTATAAGCTGGATCTGTTTATGCTTGAGCAGACACTTAAAAAGATGAATGATATGAAAGAACGCGGAATACCTGTCGTTCCACATTCGATCAATCTTTCACGTTCGGATTTCGATGCCTGTGATATAGTGGAAGAGATCAAAAAACGCGTTGATGACTCGCCCTTCGGGCGGGATATGATATCCATAGAGATCACCGAAAGTATCATCGGCGGTGAGTTTGAGTTCATGAAAAAACAGATCGAACGCTTCAGGGAATTGGGCTTTCCGGTATGGATGGATGATTTCGGAAGCGGGTATTCTTCACTGAACGTTCTGCAGAGCATTCCCTTTGACCTGATAAAATTCGACATGAGCTTCCTGCGCAGGCTCGATGAGGGTGATGGCGGAAAGATAATCCTGACAGAGCTTATGAAGATGGCTACAAGTCTCGGCGTGGATACTGTCTGTGAAGGAGTAGAGACGGAGAGTCAGGCTCGGTTCCTGCAGGAGATAGGATGCTCAAAGCTGCAGGGCTACTATTTCGATAAACCGCATCCTTTTGAAGAGATACTTGAGATCGACAGAGGCGATGATAAGATCGCTTTCGAGGACTCCCGGACATCCGCTTACTATGAAGCTATCGGCCGGGTCAACCTCTACGATCTCGGTATGGTCGCAAGCGATGAAACGGAAAGCTTCCAGAATGCATATAATACGATTCCGATGGGAGTTATTGAGATCAGGGAAAATACGGCCCGCTTTGTACGGACAAACCAGTCCTATCGGGAGTTCTTAAAAAGATTTTTCGGGATTGATATGACATCGGAAAAACCGAAGTATCTGGAATACGATTCGGCATTTATCAGGAATATCGTAAAAGTATGCTGTGAGCAGGGCTTAAAGGCACTCTATGATGAGAAGATGCCTGATGGTTCCGTGGTTCATTCCTTTGCCCGCAGGATCGATACCAATCCTGTAGACGGAAGCATTGCGGTGGCTGTTGCCGTGCTGTCCATTTCCGAGCCCGGTGAGGATGAATCCTATGCGGATATCGCCAGGGCTATGGCAATCGATTACAACAACCTCTTTGTGGTGGATCTGGATACAGATCAATATACGGAATACGTTTCATCTGACGATGAGGATGAACTTTCGAAGATGCGTCAGGGGACAAACTTTTTTGAAAGTGCCGGTAAGGAAGCCCTCGAGCGGATCTATGAGGAAGACCAGAAACCGTTTCTGGAGAGATTTACGAAAGAGAATGTCCTGCATGAATTGGAGGAACATGGTGTATTCACAACCACCTATCGCCTGATGGACACCGGGACTCCGAAATATTACAATATGAAGATCACCCGTCCTCAGAGAGGAAACCGGATCATCATCGGTATCAGTACCGTTGATGCACAGATGAAGCTCAGGGATCAGCTGCAGAAAGCCAGAGAAGAGCGCACATCCCTTGCCCGGATCATGGCGATCAGCGAGGATTATCTGTCCCTGTATGCGATCCATACCGATACAGGGCGTTATATCGAATATACGTCCTCCGACGAATATGAGGCCTTCGGCTTTGCAAAAGAGGGGGAAGATTTCTTTCTCCGGGGTATGTTGGACGGCAAAAAGGTCGTATGTCCGGAAGATCTGCCCAAGTATCTGGAAGGCTTTACAAAGGAAAATGTTCTGCGTGAGATTAAGGAAAAAGGCGCTTTCAAGCTGCATTACCGTCTGATGTTGGAAAGAGGACCTCATCCGGTCACGCTGAAGATAGTCTCATTCGATGAAGGTGAAGAGAAACAGCTTTTAGCCAGTGTCAGAGCCTGGCAGATCAGAAAATAGATCATAGAAAATATGTTGTAGAACGAACGCGTGACAGACACATTTGTCATTGACAAATACGTCTGTCACGCTTTTTTTTGATTCCTTCCATGATAAAATTTTAAGACAGAGGGACGGTTCTTGTCTTAAGGGGGGCTTTCCCCCTCATCCGTCTGCCTGCGGCAGCCACCAGTCTCGTCTTCGAGTCTACGCTTCGCTCCGGTCCGTCCAAAGCATGCGTCCACTGGACGCATTGGACCGGTCGGTCGCAAAGATGTGCGCCACTGGCGCACTGCGACCCCAAGGGGGAAGGCTTAATAGATCAGGGAGGAAACAATGGCAAGATTTTGTATATATTGCGGGGCACAGATTTCAGATAAGGCGAGGTTTTGCAATAAGTGCGGAAAGGCTGTGCTCACAGCGCCAGGCCAGCCCCAAAACTCCGGGCAGTCCCAAAACTCCGGGCAGCCCCAAAACTTCGGGCAGCCCCAAAACTCCGGGCAGTCCCAAAACTTCGGGCAGCCCCAAAACTCCGGGCAGCCCCAATATTCCGGTCAGCCAAATCCTGACCGGAACCCTCGCCCTTTTCCTGCCCCTCAGCCGGGCTCAGGTCAGGGAAACAAGGTTAAGAAGAAGCATTCACCTCTCTTCACTGTTCTTATAGCCCTGCTTCTGGTGCTGTGTATAACAGTAGTCTCTGTGGGCGGATATTTTCTGTACAGCAGATTTATACGTGGCGGTAACTCCTCCAAAAAGGATTATGAATACCATGAATTTAAAGATGCCTCATATCCGAAGGGCAACAGCAGCGCCTTTTCGGAAACACCGGTGGATGGGATAACCATCTCCGCCGAAGCAGGGGCGCTTGAAGAAGATACCGACATCAGCTTTACGGAGATCGAGGATGATTCCTATTACGAAGAATATGAAGAGCCCTTAAACAACCTGGGTTCTGAAATACTTGTGGCCTACGATCTGGATATGGGACTTGAACCCGAAGAAACCATACCGGGTTATGTGGAGATGTCATTTGATCTTAAGGAAATGGGGATTCCCGAGGAGTTATGGGAGGATATAGAGATATACCGGCAAAGGGAGGAGTTCGATGAGGACGAGCCCGAGGGCTCCTTCGAAAGATATGCGTCAAAGCTGGATGACAAAGGCGTACTGACCGTAGCCACCACCAAAAACTGCCCGATACTCATTACGGTGGCAACATACGCAGTAGTCAGCATAGGGACCCTCGCTGTTTCCTTTGGAACAGCTTCTGCTGTAAATAATTATCAGGAGCAGATGGAGCATTTTGACTCTGACAGCTCATTATTGCTGAAAAACAGGGACAAATGGAGCTTTGACGTAAGGGTGAATCTGAAGGATACCGAGTTTAAGAACAGTCCCGAAGGCAAGGAAGCCATAAAGAAAGTAAAGGAAATAAATGATTACAGCATTAAGCTTCAGAAAAAAGCGAAAGAGGAATATATCAGGGAGGTAAACCGGATGGCTGACGATGGCAAAAAGGGAATTGCCATCGTGAAATGGGCACAGAGACAGAAACGGGTTAAGGAGATCAAAAAGACCCTGGATGAAAGTAAATTCATCAAGGAATATTTTGAAAAGGACAAAAAATTTAAAGAGCTGTCTTCGGAGCTTAAGATCCCCGAGAGTGTAGAGAAGACTGTGGAGGTCATTAACGACTCCTATGAATATATCAATTCCCAGTCCATCAAGCTGCCGGGAAGGGCAGTGGAATTTGATATCCTGCCTATAGGCGCACAGGGACTGAAGGTTTCAAGTCTCACCTGGCCCAGCTATATGCAACTGAATTCCAGAGCACTGGTGCAGAACGGCGTCTATAATCCTTCCGAGATAGACCGGTTCCGTTTAACCTGCACACATGAGTTTTTCCATATATGCCAGGAGGAATATGCACCTGAATGGAAAAGGAATATAAAGGAGATCGTAGAGGATACGCGGTTTGAAGAGGCTACAGCAGGAGTTCTGGAGAAGGACGCCTCGATCTGGTTTTATAATAAGGGTATACAGACGACCAACCCCGACCAGGCAAGCGGGCTGTCTCTTGACTATGTGGCCCGGGATCAGAATTATTGCTACTGTGTGCCTTTAAACGAGCTTCCAAAGGCAACTAAAACAGATAAAATGGATGATCCCTGGGTGGATATAGGATATACGGAGTCAGATCTCATAGATTATCTCAGGGCAAACAAGAGCATGGTTTCCATCACTGCTCTGATGAATACCTATAAGGTTACCAAACCCCAGACCAGATTTGTTGATATCCTTTGCAGTGCGAATACTTTTAACATAGATAAGGGTGAGGAATGGAGAAAGCTTTATCAGGGCTTTATCCTAACCCAGGTGAAAGATATCATTAATACCGCCGAAACGGGCAAAAAAGTCTTCCCCAAATACTTCAACGACAGCGAGGTCAGTATGTCGGATAAGGGGGATGTGGCCAAATGGAAGACTTCAGATAAGAATATCACAGCCATAAGGACACTGAATCCAAAGATCGAGGGTGATAAGAAAAAGAAATACATTGTTATCCTTGAGACTAACGACGAATTCTCAGAGGATAAGGACATTATGCTGCGGCTGATGAACAAGGAGGGTGAGTTTATTTATAAGGACAGGAATTATTCCGATCCGGTGGATTCCGAGAGCATGCAGGTTCTTTATTCGAGAGCATATGGCAGCCCCGATGACAGCTCGCCACTCATGGTCTATGCCATATGCCTGTTTGAACCGGAGGCACCTCACTTGTCATTAACAGGGGCTTTCGCCATTGTTCCCACTATGAAGGCGCCCAAAAAGCTTAAGGAAGAGGGAAAGGTAACGGCCCTTCGCACGGTTTTCAGCTATAAGAGTAAGAATGTGACCAAAGAAACTCCCGTCGATTCCGACGATCCGAAAAACAGGCTGGGAGAAGACATTGAAATGGACATTTCAGGGCTTGGGGAGATCAGGGATCCTGAGGAGCTTAAGTGTACCCAGGCATGGATATACCGGGATAAAAAGGGAAAGGAATATGTTGGACCGGAGGTTGAGGGTATTATTGACAACGATGATATCTCAGGTACCTACAATACATCTGTGGTCATTAATGATTTCGCTCTCGGGGATGGCCTGTATACGGTGGTAGGCGGTTTTGCCGGGGGAATTGCAAAGATGTTCGGCGCCGATCCGACTGAGGATCAGATCAGGGAAGCCGTTAACAGCGGAGTGGAATGGCATGTGGAATCCATAGATTACAACCAGACCGTAACCATAAGCTCTCTTGGGAAGAATAAATACAGGGCCGAGATAAAGACCGACAAATTCGGTGATATGGTGTATTCGGGAACCTTAACCGGAGATGTGCTTTCACTGAAGCTTGAGAAGGCTTCAATGAAGAGCGGCGGCGCCTCGGAAGGGATAGATATCTCGCTTGAGGAATTCCTTGGCAGGATAGCCCTGACCTTCAAAAAGGATAAAGACGGGGAGGTCTATATAGACGGAAGCAACGATATTGATATCACAATGATCAAAGCTGTATATACCTGTAAAGGACGTAAGGAAAAGCCATAAGGCAGGGGGACGGTTCTTACCACCTCATCCGTCTGCCTGCGGCATCCACCAGTCTCGTCTTCGAGTCTACGCTTCGCTCCGGTCCGTCCAAAGCATGCGTCCACTGGACGCATTGGACCGGTCGGTCGCAAAGATGTGCGCCATTGGCGCACTGCGACCCCAAGGGGGAAGGCTTATTAGATCAGGGGTGGCAATTAAGCAGATCGGTAAGCTTCATGGCAGGGTCGAAGTGTTCAAGCATCTTATCCAGGGCATCCGTCATCCTTTGTATGGAGGCTTCGCTATGTTCATTTGTGCGATACTCCGTTGAACAGATATATCTGCCTTTTTTGATCATTACTTCCTGAAAGATGCCGTATAAGCCTCCGCTGCCTTCGGGACTTAAAGCCTCGGCCTTCATCGAGGCGTTGCCGATCGGATATTCGTCAGAAACCTCCCCGAGATAGGCCCTGTCAATATCGTCAAGCAAAATATCGAAGGATTCACCGTCTATGATCAGGTGTGATAAGTCCATGAACAGATGGACATACGTCGGAGTCAGATAGATCTCCGCACGGAAGAGCTGTGTTTCGTTGCTCCTAAATGGTCTTATCAGCCTGCCGCGATATTCTTCGAATTCCCTGTCTGTCATTTCCGTTACAGGGATCTCGCAGTCCCCGTGCTCCTGATCCGGGATCATATATACAGCATCATCCTCGGTGGCAAAACGGCACCACAGCCCGGGATGCGCGTTCAGGGCAGCGATCACCGCTTTTTTAAGCCTGTCAGGGGAAATGTCTTCCCTTTTGGCTGTATACAGATAGGGAAGATTCCATTGAGTGGAAGCTTCATCCGCCTTTATAAGCCGGTAAACGGATTCGATTGTGGCGTAGCACCGGTATCGGTCCTTTTGTTCCCTTCAGAGCGTCACAATTTCTGAAACATCGAAATCTTTACTTCTGCCACTCCCGTGCTAAAATAAGTAAAGATTGGAGGTGCAAAGCCAATGATTTCATATGAAGGGCTTGAAAACGCTCTAAAAGAAAAAGGTATCGGCAAGACGGAACTGTCTAAGCAGCTTGGTCTGTCAACCAGAACCATTG
>JAIKXV010000024.1 GCA_024683935.1 Lachnospiraceae bacterium
AGTGTCCTCCCATTGATCCCGGTGAGATACTGTCGCGGCTTGGTCTTCCCAGGGAGCTGACGGAAAAAGGAAAGGTGCGGAAGGCCTTCGATTCTGTGAAAAAGGAGGCGGCAGGGCTTGTCCATATGGCTGCCGCGGCGGCTTATTTCAAGATGCCGGATCAATCTGTTCCACCCATACCTACAGGGACCGAGGTGGTGGGTGCGATCATAACCATCGGTGCGGATATTTCCAGAAAAAGTGTTGAATACTTTGCAAAAGGGAAATATACAAAGGGGATGATCTTAAACGAGATCGCCGATCACTGTCTTTCCGTATATGAGAAGATGATAATAGAGAGGCTGGAGGTCCTTTCCGACAGGAAGGGGGTTATCCTCGGGCGTATGTATGAGTCGCCTGAAGAGACACCGGTTTCAGAGCTTAAGTATGTCTGGAATGCAGTCGGGGCAGGAGAGGCCATAGGGGTCAATATCACAAGGGACTCCACTCTCTTTCCGACCAAATCCTCCTGCCTCATAATGAAGATAAAGTATCCGATGGTCGGATAGGATTGTGGGAGTGCGTAGCACGGAACAATCCGTATTTAATCAAAATGTGACTTTTGGTGTCCGAATCATACAATGTTTTAAGTGTGTAACCATGTATCAAATGGGAAAAGGAGGATTCCTATGCAGCAGGTTGTTGTTGTAACCTCAAATCAGGAACGTGCCCAAAAGGCTTTCGATAAAAAAGATTTTTACATTACCTGGTGTCCGGTGCAGATGGAAGAGATCATAAAGAACAGAGCCAGGTCCAATGTTTTCTTTTTCTGCATATATGATGACGATCCCGAAATACTTAAAAAGATAGGTTTATATTTACGGGATCTTTGTATTGATGAGGAAAAGATCCTTTATATCTACGGTTCCAGAGAGGGAGTGGATGTGCTGAAATCCTGTGTTCCTTCTCTATATATCAGAAAATCCGCATACTTTTTCGCCTGTCCCCTGGAAGACCTTACAAATGATCTCTATTTCCTTGACAAGATCAGGAATAAGCAGGAAAGAAGCAAGAGAGTACTGATAATGGATGATGACGATGAGTATATTTCAAAACTCCGTCTGCATCTTGACACGGATTTCCAGGTTTTTGTCTGTCCCTATGATCTAACGGAGGCCGGCACTCTGATCCTTCATTCCGATATATTGCTTATCGGTACTACCGGACGTTTTACTCTGCCGGAATCCATCGATCTTTTGCGTATCATTTCAAGAAGAAGAAAATACGATAAATTCCATGCCTATTATCTTGCGGTTGATGATGCAGAGCGTAAGCGCTTAAATATCAGCAGCATAGACAATAATATAGCTTTTTCCAAAGAAATGGAAATGAACCGGATCGTAAGCTACTTAAAGGATCTTAAATAAGAACGAAAGGAAACAGAAATGCTTAAAAAATCAATGCTCCTGACCCTCGTCATAACGCTTTTAATGTCCGTCAATGCTTTTGCCGCCGTAGAGACAATGCCTTCGGTTGATGAGGCGATGACCTCCTACGAGTATTGGCTGAAGGATGTGGATGAACCCGACAAGGTTCTTGCGAATACAAACGAGATCAAACAGCTGAACAGATCCTTTATGACTTTGAAGGACTGTAATATGAACGATCTCTTTTACGAATCCGGCACCTTCGACGGGGAAGCGGAGAATCTTGCGAGATGGAAGTCTGCCATGACGGATCTCGCTTCTTTTTTAGACGGCGCCCACTATGATGACACGGAAAATACCGTGTCCGGACAGTATGTTATGGACATACTCCGGAATGTGGAGGATCCGGACACTTCCGAAAAACAGGCGTTAAAATACGGTATCTGCGTAAAACAGTCCGATGTCAGGGCCTTTCCCACGGATTGCATAATTGCCGACGATCCCGGGGACAATGATTTTGACAATGTACAGTTATCGGGAATCCGCATAGGAGAGCCTGTCACTATACGTGCGGTTTCGGAAGATAAGAAGTTCTATCTCTGTCACACTACCTGTGTATCCGGCTGGATCCCTTCAGAGGATATTGCGATATGCAAAAACAGGGCAGAGTGGATCAAAGCCTGGGATTTCCCCGTCAACAAGGTGATGGTCGTTACGGCCGCAAAGCTTGTGCTGGAAAGATCAAATACCAGTCCCGATCTGTCAGGTGTAATGCTTACTATGGGAACCGTCTTACAGAAGGCAGATCCTTCGGAATATGACGATCTGATAACCAACCGTTCCCTTTATTACAACTATCCCGTATGGATACCGGTCAGGAATGAGGACGGAAACTATGAGAAGAAGCTCGCTCTCATTTCCATGCACCACGATGTGTGTGACGGATTTATGCCCCTCACCACCGAAAACATACTGATGCAGGCCTATAAGAAGTTGGGTGATGCTTACGGCTGGGGAGGCATGCTTTCCGCTCCCGACTGCTCCTCCTATGTAAGGGATGTTTACAAGTGCTTTGGTCTGGAGCTTCCGAGAAATACCACCTGGCAGTCCGCAATGCCTGTTGAGAAGTACGATATTTCAGCCGCCACCGATGAGGAGAAGGGAGAGTTCTTTAAGGAGCTGGATCCCGGAACCATACTCTTCCTCAAAGGCCATGAGATGCTTTACCTCGGAAATAAGGATGGAAAGCACTACGTAATAAGCTCTTCCAGCTCCATGATGGATCCCGAGGGCGATGAAAAGGTAAGGATAAGGAACGTTATCATAAATTCCCTTGACGTGAAGAGGGCTAACGGCAATCCCTGGATATCGGAGCTCTATGAAGCTGCGGTTCCCTATATTGCGAGCAAGGACAATGTGAGCCTTCCTATATTCGACGCTTCAAAGAATATTGTTAAAAGGAAGACTGCGGACAATACCGCATCGGAAAACAGCGTTTCATCCAACGGTGATTTTGAGGAGGTGTCCCTCGATAAATCCGCTAAATATGCGGAAAATTCGAAGATCACCGGTGGAAAAGCAAGGCTCTACCGTTCGGCTGCGGCTGACAGAAAGGACATTACCGTCTGCATAAATCCCGGCCACGGTACAAAGGGCGGAACAGAATATAAGACCCTCTGCCATCCCGACGGAAGCCCGAAGGTGGTAACCGGTTCCACGGCCGCAGGTGCTACTGAAGCCACAGCGATATCGGACGGAACCACTATGAAAAACGGGGATAATGAGGGCGTAGCAACGCTGAAAGCCGCCCTTAAGGTTAAGGATGAGCTGCTAAAGAACGGTTATGACGTTCTGATGATACGTGAAACGGATGACGTACAGCTGGACAATATTGCCCGGACGCTTATTGCTAATGAAAATGCGGATGCGCACATTGCCCTGCACTATGATTCCACGGACACGGACAAGGGCGTATTCTACTGCAGTGTTCCGAATGATGGCGGATACAAGGAAATGGAGCCCGTTAAAACCTATTGGAGACTGCATGAAAAGCTCGGAAAGAGCCTGATCTACGGCCTTAAAAAGCAGGGCTTTTCAACCTTCGGCGACGGCACCCTGCCTATGGACCTGACCCAGACCTCATACAGCACCATTCCCTCTGTAGATCTCGAGATAGGAGATACCGCTACCGATTATTCAAACAGCACCCTTTCAAAGACAGCAAAGGGAATTGTAAAGGGGCTAAATCTTTTCTTTGGAAAATAAGGGGTCAGACAAAAGATGATAACTGATGAGATAAAAAAGGAATTAAAGGCGCTGCAGGATCTGAAATACCGGGATATGCAGAGAAAGATAATCCCTACCAGGGATCCGGATTCATTTATAGGGGTCAGGACGCCGGAACTAAGGAAGATCGCGAAAAAGTTTGCAAAGAGGGATGATATTCCCGGGTTCCTTAATGATCTTCCCCACAAATTTTTTGACGAAGACCAGCTGCATGCATTTATCATTTCGGAAATAAAGGACTACGGGAAATGTCTTTCGGAGATGGAGCGCTTTCTTCCCTATGTGGATAACTGGGCAACCTGCGACCAGATGTCCCCGAAGGTCTTTAAGAAGAACCGCAGTGAGCTTCTAAAAAGCATTAAAACCTGGATACGTTCAGATAAAGCATATACGATCCGTTTCGGCATCGGAATGCTGATGGAGCACTTCCTGGATGAGGATTTTGACCCTTCGTATCCGGAAACCGTGTCGAAGATAAGGTCAGAAGAGTACTATGTAAATATGATGACCGCCTGGTACTTTGCCACGGCTCTCGCAAAGCAGTACGACGTAATTCTCCCATTTATCGAGAATAAAAAGCTCGATAAATGGACTCATAACAAGGCCATTCAGAAGGCAGTAGAGAGCAGCCGCATCACGCCCGAACAGAAGAGGTATCTGAAAACCCTAAAGGTTTGAATGACAAGTTACCATAGTATTATATATGACAGCCATGCAATATGAAGAAGGTATTACAATGAGTGATAGAAAAAAACACAATTTAATGCCCGGCTGTTGTGAGAGCGATATAAATGTATTCGCATAATATAAATTATACGAATATAAAGTCGCATCCGCGACTTTATATCCGTATAATTTAACGACGAAAAATACCGTAGGTGTTTTTCGGAGTCTACTGAAAGTCAAAAATGGACCATGGGGACGGGGTTGCAGGGTCATAAACCCTTCGGTATCGTTCAGGATGACAATGAAAAATATCACATCAACGGTGCGAATAGCCGCAGGATCAACTGCTTGAACCTCAAGAATCTGGAGCGGCCCGTGCGGTATTCTTCGGTTACTTCCCGGCACTTCGGGAAGGTCTCCTCAAACATTTTCTTCATATCGGAAACCGCGCTGCCGCCGTACATAAAGGCACCGTTTTCAAAATGATGGTAGAGACTGCGGAAATCCAAATTAATGGTGCCGCAGACAGCGACCTCATCATCAGATACGCACTGCTTTGCATGGCAGAATCCCGGCGTAAATTCGTAGATACGGACTCCGTTCCTTGCAAGTTCCGCATAATAGGATCTGGTCACGCTGTAGATAATTTTCTTGTCGGGAACGCCGGGGGTGATTATCCGCACATCCACTCCGCTTTTTGCGGCCATCGCGAAGGCGGAATTCATTTCCTCGGTAATGATAAGATATGGAGTGATAAACCAGACGTATCGTTTAGCGTTCCGAAGTATGCCCATATAGACATTTTCACCCACATGCTCGCTGTCTAACGGACTGTCCGCATAGGGCTGAATATAATTCTTTTCCTTTGCTTCATGCGGAATATCGGGAAGAAACTGTGTAAAATCCTCTGTCTCCCCGTCATTATTCCGGATAGCATTCCAGTTTTCAAGGAAGGTGACGGTCAGGCTTTTAACTGCTTCACCCTCCAGGCGGATACCCGTATCCAGCCAGAATCCATAGGGCTCGGTCACATGGAAGTATTCGTCCGCCAAATTGTATCCGCCGGTAAAGCCTACACGGCCGTCGATCACCGTGATCTTCCTGTGGTCGCGGTTATTCAGAAAGAAATTGAGAACCGGGCTCATCGGGTTAAATACCCGGCATTTTATGCCGTCCTCTTCCATCCTGTCGATAAAGGCATTTCCGATATATCCCATGCTGCCCACATAATCATAAAAAAGCCGCACATCCACGCCGGCAGCGGCCTTTTCCTTTAAGACAGCGTGGATCGGTTCAAAGGATTCGGAAAATTCAATAGCATGGTACTCCATGAAAATGAATTTTTCCGCCTTCTTAAGCTCTTCTATCTGGGCTTCGATCCCGGCTGCCCCGTCATCATAATATGTAACATCGGTATTATTGTAGACCGGATAATAAGAATAGTTCCGGATGTATTTGCACTGATTGGCTACTCCCGGATTGGATTCCTCCAGTTTTTTTATGACCTCATCATTCCCGGGAAGCAGGGGGAAAAGCTTGTTATCCAGCATTTTGTAGCGCCGGAGCATTTTATTCGTGCCCCTGTTAAGACCGATCATTATGTACAGAATCGCTCCTACAAAGGGGAAGGATGCGATCAGTATCAGCCAGGGCATACGCATGGAAGCTGTTTCATGCATGCCGTAAACATAGAGAACCAGAATCATGGCAATAAACGAGATCAGCTCCATGATCCAGGCGAATTCTGATCCTAAGAAGAAAAAGAAAAGGAGGATCATTATGATCTGGACAACTATCGAAATTGCAGCAAATGCGCCGCGCTTGATCCCATCGCCGATGGCTTTCTTTCTTTCAATTGTCATATTATGCCTCGGAAAGGAAGCCGAAGGGCTCTTCGTCATGGATAAAGTGCATGAGCTGGAATGCGAAAGGCATGGCCACCAGCTCCTCCTTTAAGATGCGTTTTATTTCCCTGCGGTCAGCGAGCATAACCTGTATCTCTTCGCTCTCCTCCGCGTATTTATTGCTTAAGGTTCCTTCCGCATAGCCGTAAATGATCCCCACCGACTCATCGGTCAATCCCACCGTGGTAAAACGGGATTCGGTGAACATCTTGTCGCATTTGATCGGGTGGAAGGTGAGCCCTGTCTCCTCATGAAGCTCACGGATAGCGGCCTCTTCCATGTTCTCTCCTGCTTCCATAAGCCCTGCAGGCAGTTCATAGACATAGTTATCGATAGGATAACGGTACTGCCGGATGATCACTACCTGATCATGCCCTTCCCCGTAAAGTGCATAGATTATGACTCCGTCCGGATCGTTCCGGCGGGTGCTGATCTTCAGCTTTTCTATGCTGTCGGCACGGGATGCCACATTGTAATGGGACTCGTGGCCCTTGGAATTGAAGCCGTGGGCATCATAGAGGTTTACGAAACGGGTGTCGGTTAGTTTGGTGATGTCTTTTACGTTAATCATAGGTACTCCTCTTATACAATACTATATTTACGCCTCATAGAGTGGCAGCGTTATCGTAAAGCCGGTGCCCTTTCCTTCTTCACTCTGGGCAATGACGGAGCCGTCCATAAGCTCGATAATGCTCTTTGTAATAGGCATTCCGAGACCGGTTCCGCCGTAGCACTCAGTTTCAATATAGTCTCCCTGATTAAAGGGTTCAAATATCTTTTCCAAAAGCCCGGGACTAAGACCGCGGCCGGAATCACTGATATTAAACCGTACCACGGTAAGGCTGTCCCTTCTTGACAGTTCATAGTAGTCAAAGGATACCGTGCCTCCCTCCGGCGTGAATTTTACGGCGTTGGAAAGAATCGTCATCAGCGCCTGACGTATACGCACCGGATCTCCTACAAAATTCCGGGTGATAATATCGTTTGGCCGATAGTCAAATGTCACATTCTTCTTGCGGCACAGGATCTCAGCCTGGGATCTAAGATGCTCTATCAGGTTGGGGAAGGAAAACACCTCGTGCTTTAACCTTATCTTACCCGCCTCAATGCTGCTTAAATCCAGCACATCATCCACGATGGCCAGAAGCTGGTTGGCATATTCACCGGTTTCATTGAATTTAGCCTTTATTTCATCCGGGATATCGCTTTCCTCCAGAGCCTTTCTTCCGGAATTCACCATCTCTCTTAAGGGCACCCTGATCTCCCGGCTGATGTTGACGAGGAGTTCTGCCTTTGATTCATTGGCTTTTTCAGCTCTTTCAAGCGCATCCTTAAGCTCCCTGTTCCTTTCAAAATGGAACCTGGTCTCCGAATCCACATCGGAAATGCTGAGAGCCGCCGCATGTACCAGGCCGTCATCCGGATCCCCGGGACGGTTAACCCGTGCAAAATTGATCTTTACATAGAGCTCCTGCCCCTGCTTTCTCATAAGGTAGATAAAGGAGACTGCCGGATCCTTTTTAAGGCGCTCCCGGATAGCATTGGGCTGGGCGATCCTTAAGAATTCCTCCCGGTAATCCTCCGTCACGTATTTGTCCGTATATTTAAGGATATGGCTGTGATAGGGGAAGTGCTCTCCTGTTTTAAAATCGTCCGGATCCCCGGTTTCCTTATAACAGACAGCCTCATCCTTATCGAGATCTATGAAATGTACACAGTAATAGTCTGCAAGCAGGGCTTTGTTGAGTTCCGCCGTGAGATTTTCCCTTTCCTCGGCGGCTCTTTTCATATCGGCATTGATGCTTCTAAGCCTGCCTCTGGTATAGGCAGTGGATGAAAACAGGAAAATGAGGCAGAAAAGCAGCGAAATGATAACTCCTATCACGATTGAACGGATCTCTCCCGTAACCTTGTTGTCATACCAGTCCGCGTCGAAATCGCAGGCCACAATGCCGGCCACCTTCCCCGAAGAATCAAAGACCGGACTGTAGGCACTGTAGAACCTTCCCCAGGCATCCGTATAGGGCTCCTTATCAACAGAAGGCGTGCCGAGGCTTGCCTGATACAGCGCGTCGGTATATACAACCTCTTCACCGAAGTTTCCGGAATCCTCGGAAGGATCAATGATAAAGGTAAATTTATTATTGCCCTCATCCCTTACGGTATAGATGTATTTAAGTTCGATATTATTCTGGAATACTGTAAGGGTGCTGTTTATCTTATTAAAAATCTCGTCGTTCTTATCACGTATTTTAAGCTTTACGAGATCATCACCGTTTATCATGTCCGCAGCCACATTGACCACATCCAGCATCCGGCTTTCTATCAGTGATTTCATGGATTTCTTTGACTGCTCTACCAGCAAAAATCCAAGTATCAGGTTTGCTATGATGATTATAAGTGCCATAATGACTACAGTGATGATCGGCAGCTCTGTCTTTCGTTTATTCATATTACAATGCCTCTCTGAGGATAAACTGATCATCCTCGTCTATGATATCCAGCATGATCATCGCTATGTCGGGGTCAAACTGGCTGCCGCTGCAGCGGATAAATTCATCCCTGACCTCTTCCTGCGATTTGGGTAAGGAGTAGGACCGCTTTGAAGTCATCGCGTCATAGCAGTCCGCAACACATATAATCCGGGCTTCCAAAGGGATATCCTCACCCTTTAAGCCGTCCGGGTAGCCCTTGCCGTCGAATCTCTCATGGTGCCATCTGGCTCCGGTTGAGAGCCCCGGGATCTCCGTGATAGTTTTCAGGATCTCCCATCCCACAACGGTGTGGCTTTTAATATGGTTGAATTCCTCCGGCGTAAGTTTCCCCTTTTTATTTATCACACTCTCCTGAATGCCTATCTTCCCCACATCATGGAGAAGTCCCATGGCATAAATATCATCCTGCTCCTTTGCGTCGCCGCCAAGTCTTTTCATCAGTTCCCTGGCGTACTCGGCAACCCGCTCGGAATGACCTTTTGTATAATGATCCTTCGCATCAACGGCCTTGGAAAGGGCAAGCATCACTTCCCTGGAAAGCCGGCCCTTGGCTCTGGACGCTTCTTCCCTGGCTTTTGATTCATTGAGCTCTGTCATTGTCCGCATCAGATCTTCGTAATCCGGGGTTTCCAGGGACAGGAAGATTACCAGAACTCCTATGCTCGCTACGAAGAAGGTTATCAGCATATCGTCAAAGAAAAGCATCTGCAGGGAAAAGAGCGCAGCCGCGAAAATAAAGGACAGAATAAGTATCCTGATCTGGCTTTTCTTGTAATTCTTTCTGTGGGAAAGCATGTAGAAAGAGCCTATTAAGAAGAAAAGGATGGGAAAACCGTAGGCCACGGGTACAAAGAGGAATTGATGGATATAGTTGCCGGCATCGTCATAGGTAAATACCCAGCCGGTAACGGGATTTGTGATAAGCAGCAGGAAATCTAAGATCAAAAGCCCGTAATTTATCGTGTTCCTGATACGGATATCCTTCGGATCCATCTTCGTATATGCATATACATAGTAGACAAAGAGAAAACCGGAAAGGGCTGCAAAACAGGAATCTGTGATATTAAAGAAGTAATGTACGGAATTCGGAACCTTATCCTTCGCGCTGGTCACAATTGCGGTCACAACGTCGATAATGTCCGTAAAAAGCACACAGAAAGCAAACTTCCTGAAGGCTAGATTTACCGCACTCGGGTTGGTATAGCGGAGCATCAGGAAAGTGCAGAGAATAATATCCAGCGGTATTACCGCAACTTCCAGAAAGATATTGTAATCAAGTGCCATTACAGCCTTTATTATACACTAAAGCGGCGGGTATGTCATTCGCAAAAACGTGTCATATTGCAACATTGAGGCGGTTAAGATCCTTCGCTAACGCTCAGGGTGACAAAACCCGCTCAGGATGGCAAAGTAGTATAGATTTTTACACGCTTGACTGCACTGCTCAAATCATATAAAATGTAAACAGGTTGACATAAGATAATTATGTCAACCAACCACAAAATTCAAAGGATTTTTTCAATGTCGGATTACAAAAAGGAAAAAAATTATGAGGTGCGGCAGAAGGCAAATGAGGTCATAAAGGCCCTGCCGGATTATGTATATGATTATTTCCTGGCGAGGGAGATCCGTCTCTCGGCGATGTCTATCTATTCCTATGCGAATCAGCTTCATACCTTCTTTGAATTCATCCACGACAATAACCCTGCCCTTAAGTCCAAGGATCTGAAGAGCATCAGCCTCGATGACCTTAACCAGCTTAACGACAGGGATATCGTCGAATTCCTGCATTATTTAAGGAACTACCCCTCCGTGCAGAAGGACGGCAGTGTTAAATACATAGAGTGCTCTCCTACTACCATCCAGCATTACACCGTGGCCTTAAATACCTTCTTTAAGTATCTGGTGGTGCGTAAGATGGTGAATTCCAACCCTATAGAGCTGATCGAGCGCTCCCGTCTCCCGAAAAAGGAAGTGATCTACCTTGATAAGGAGTCAAAGCTGCAGTTTTTGGATACGGTGGAGACTGGGGAAGGCCTTTCCTTAAAGCAGGCGAAATTCCATGAGAAAAACGGTCCCCGGGACTTCGCGATAGTATCCATATTCCTTTCCACGGGCATCCGTGTATCCGAGCTTGTGGGCATGGATATAAAGGACATAAACTTTAAGAAACATTCCATCAATGTTTATCGTAAGGGCGGGAATTTTGACATGGTGTATTTCAGCGACAGTGCCGAACACTATATAAAGAAGTATTTGGAGGTGCGGGAAGCGACCTATCATCCGGCGGATAACGAAAATGCGGTATTTTTAAACCGTGACGGAAAAAGGATAAGTGTCAGATCCGTGGAACTCATGGTTAAGAAGTACATAAACGCATCGGTCCCCTCCGAGGGAAAGCGGATAACGCCCCACAAGCTCCGCTCCACCTATGCGGAAACCATGCTGAAAGCCACCGGAGGCGACATAGAGAAGGTGCAGAAATTACTCGGCCACTCTTCCATCACTTCCACCACCCACTATGTGGATTCCACCGAGGAAGAAAAAGAGGCCGTGAGAAACCTGTCAGATATTTAGATCATTATGCCGAAGGCGCCAAGCAGCAGGAATACCAGGAAGATCACGAGAACAGACGGGATAAGTCCCTTAAAGAAATTGGCGTAGTCCGGAGGGCTCATGCACATATGAAAGAGTATGCTGACAAAGATATACCAGAACAGTATATACTGCCATACCTCTGTAATATTTGTGAGCACAAAAGTCCAGAGCAGGAACAGGCTTACGGATCCTAAAACCACAGGAGCTATTGCGGACAAGGAAAGCTGCAGGGATCTTAAAATGATATTCCCCCTCGGCTCCAGATCCACGCTTCCGAGGGCGTTTCCCTTCGGAAAAAGATTGATCTTTACGACCTTTGCGCCGGTGATAAAGGCAATAAGAGCGTGACTCAGCTCATGGTGCACGGTTCCCGGGTAAGTGAGGTAATTTCTTATCACAAAGGCCGGCATCTGTCCGATGACGCCGGAAAGCAGATTTGTGACCAGGGTATTTACCGTATTTATAACGAATCCCGCTATAAGCACGATCAGAAATACTATTAATGTTTCCATCAGAGCGTATACTGCCAGGTTATCAGGCAGGGAAAATTTATCTATTATCTTTGCTATCATGGCAGTACGTTGGTTCTCCTTTGAAAATGTGTGGTATAATCAGTATTGATAATAAGTTTAACTTGTTTATAATTTGAGCGCAAGAGAAGAAAAGTCATGAAATTCAAACCTGATAAAAAATATATAATGATCGGTTTCATCGCCTTTCTGGTGTTTGCATGTACGATACTCTTTGTATTTGCAATATTTAATTTCCCCGTTTTTTCAAAGGGATTTTCCGATTTCATAAAAGTGCTGAGGCCGGCTATAAACGGCTTTCTGATCGCTTATCTCCTGAATCCCGTAATGCGTTTTTATGAAGAAAAACCGATGCCCTATGTTTACAGGTTCTTCTTTAAGGACAGGAAGCCCGGTGTCAGGACAAAGAGGGTGAACCGCTATATCTCCATCGCCCTTGCGGTGATCACGGTGCTTTTCTGTCTGGGACTCTTTATCAGTATCGTGATCCCCCAGCTTATTGAAAGCATTACCAGCATAGCTCGGCAGTTCCCGCAGTATGCCAATAATCTCGTGGCCTTTACGAATAAGACCTTTGATGACAATCCCCAGGTGCTGGAATACTTTAACCAGTACTATGAGCGTTTTGAGGAATGGGCAAACAGCTTTATGAAGAATGTGCCCTCCTATATAAACCAGGTATGGTCCACGGTATCCCAGGGGATCATAAACAGCGTTTCCTTCTTGTGGAACATAGTACTGGGATTCATTCTTTCCTTATACATCTTAGGCTTCAAGGAAAAGTTCATAGCCCAGGTAAGAAAGATCACCCTGGCCTACTGCAGCAGAGAGAGGGCAAACCGGATCTTTGATGATATCAGGGATGTAAACTATATCTTTAAGAATTACATAGTGAGCTCTATCGTGGATTCCGCCATTATCGGAGTGCTCTGCTTCGTGCTCTGCCTGATATTACAGATCCCCTATTCCATACTGATAAGCTTTATCGTAGGTATTACAAATATCATACCCTTCTTCGGACCCTTTATCGGAGCGGTTCCCTGCGCCTTTATCGTGCTGATGATCGATCCCATAAAGGCTCTTACCTTTGTAATAATGATAATCGTCCTTCAGCAGCTCGACGGAAACGTGATAAAGCCCATGCTTTTCGGAGATTCCACCGGACTGCCCGCTTTCTGGGTAATAGTGTCCATCCTGGTGGGCGGCGGATTTTTCGGCGTTATGGGAATGTATCTCGGAACCCCGGTATTTGCGGTTATCTACCGCCATGTGAAGCGTCTTGTGGCTTATAAGCTGGAAACAAAGGGCCTGCCTTCGGAGACCGCAAAGTACGTACGTTCAGACGAACTTCCCTTTGAGATCCCGGAAAGCGAAAGAATGCAGGAAGAGAAAGTAAAGGCGCAGATCATTGAAAAGATAAAAGATAAGATCGATACGATCACGCCCGATGATAAAAAAGATGAGGAGAAATGATCCGGTACATTAACGGCCGGATTCAAAATCCTCTATAAACTGTGAGATCAGATTCACAGTTCCTTCAATGCCAAGCACCGACGAATCTATCGAGAGATCATAGGTGTCAACATGTCCCCACTTCTTTGAAGAATAATAGTCGTAGTAGCTCTTACGCTGCTTATCTTTTTTGTTGATAAGCTGTCTTGCCTCATCCTCCGATTTGATATTGGGGAAGCGCTCCATTATGCGCTTTACGCACTCTTCCGGCTTCGCGTATATGAAAATATTGAGGACATTGTCAAAGTCCTGCAGCGCATAGTCGGCGCAGCGTCCCACGATTACGCAGGGGCCGTCGGAGGCGATATTCTTTATCGTGTCAAACTGGGCTATGAAAACCTTGTGGCTGACCGGCATGTCGATATATGAGAGGTTGTTGTATCCGAAGGAATAGACGTCCATTACCAGATTGTAGAGGAAGGAACTGGTAGGCCTCTCGTCGTGATTCATCAGCACTTCTTCGCAGAGCCCGCTCTCCTTTGCGGCGCGGGTCAGAAGTTCCTTGTCGTAGCACTTTATTCCGAACTTTTCCGCCAGCTTCTCTCCTATTTCACGTCCTCCGGATCCGAAGGATCTGCCGATTGTGATTATGGTTTTCATATATTTTTCCTTTCCATTACTTTACTCTGTTTTCCAGACTGTTTATGATCCTCTGAAAATCCTCAGGGATGGGGGCGGTGGTCTCAATGTATTCCCTGCTGGTGGGCTGCCTAAAGCCTAAGACATAGGCGTGCAGCACCTGCCCCTCGGTCTTAAAAGGCGACTTGCCGCTGCCGTAAACCGTATCCCCGAGAAGAGGATGTCCCATGCTTGCCATATGCACCCTGATCTGGTGGGTGCGCCCGGTCTCCAGCCGGCATTCTATGTAGCTGTAATCCCCGAAATTCTCCAAAACATGGTAGTGGGTAACAGCCCTTTTACCGTCCTCGGTGACCGCCATCTTCTTCCTGTCGTTTTTCGAGCGGCCTATCGGCTTATCTATGCTTCCGTCCCCGGTAATATTCCCGAGAACCACGGCCCTGTACAGTCTTTTTATCGAATGTTCCTTTAACTGCTCCGCTATATCCTTATGGGCCGTGTCATTTTTACAGATGATGACCGAACCCGTGGTGTCCTTATCTATCCTGTGGACTATTCCCGGCCGCAGCACCCCGTTTATCCCGGAGAGATCCCTGCAGTGGTAAAGCAGCGCATTCACCATAGTGCCGGAATAATGCCCGTTTGAAGGATGCACCACCATCCCCTTCGGCTTATTCACAACAAGGACGTCACTGTCCTCATACAGGATATCAAGCTTTATATCCTCCGGCAGGATGTCGGGAATCCTGGACTCAGGTATCGTAAGGCTCACCCTGTCGCCCTCGGATACACGGACGCTGCATTTTTTAACCTTTTCACCGTTCAGTTCCGCTCCGCCCTCTGAAATAAGGCGGCTGACGTAATTCCTGGACAGGACCTCCTCAATGCCTGAAAGATAGGAGTCGATCCGCAGTCCTTCGGAATCCTCATCAACTGTGATGGTAAGCGTTTTCTCACTCATTGTCATCCTTTACCATGGAGGAATGGAGGTGAAGCCTCGGGTCATTTGCCTTCTTCATATTGAGGTCATCCTCCTTATAGACAAACAGTATCAGTATCGCCAGGGCAAAGGAAGAAACCGTCACGTAAATATCCGCCACATTGAATATGGGGAAATTAATGTATATCACATATATAAAGTCCACAACGGAGCCGTTCTGAAAGCGGTCGATAAAATTCCCTATGGCACCGGCGGTTATCATACAGATAAAAAAGCGGAGGATCCTGTACTTCGGCATTGCGGGGAGCCTTATAAGGAAATAGATCATGAGTAAGATAAAGATCACCGCTATCGCCAGGAAGAAATAGCGCTGCCCGTAAAGAATGCCGAAGGCGCCTCCCCGGTTTCCTCCTTCAAGGAAACGGAGTACCAGCACATCCTTGATTATCGTAAAATCCTCCTTTCCCATAAGGTATTTTACGGCAAGCTGTTTTGTGTACTGGTCAAAAGCCACCAGGGCCGCCACAAAGAGCATGCAGAGTATAAAAGATTTTGCTTTAGCTGTCTTAGTCATTATTCGTCCTTTAATATCAGTTCATTTATTCCGCGAAGTATCTCTTCGTCGGTTACGGTGCTGTCGATCACGGCTTTTCCCACCCTCTTTAAGAGGATGAATTTAATCTTACCGTTATCCATCTTCTTATCAAGCTTTGTGATCTTTAATATCTCTTCGGGATCGGCGTCATCCGGAAGTGTCAGGGGAAGGCCGAAGGGCAGGAACATATCCCTTATCTCATAGAATTCCTCCGTGTCCAGATTCCCTCTCATATACGAGATATGGGAAGCGGCGATCATTCCGAGAGCCACGCACTCTCCGTGAAGGAGCCTGAAATCCATGTATTTCTCGATGGCGTGGCCTATCGTGTGCCCGAAATTCAGTATTGCCCGGAGACCCTTTTCGGTAGGATCCTCTTCCACCACAAAGGCCTTGATCTTTACCGATTCTGTGATCATCTTTATCAGGGTTTCGCTGTCCAGGTCATTGATCTCATTAAAGTGGTTTACAAGCCACTCGTAATAGGAATTGTCGCGGATAAGGCCGTGCTTTATGATCTCGCCCATGCCGGATGCGAATTCCCTCTTCGGCAGGGTCTGGAGGAAGCCGGTATTGATGTATACCAGCGCCGGCTGGTGAAAAGCGCCCACCATATTCTTATACTGGTTTAAATCCACTCCGGTCTTTCCGCCCACGGAGCTGTCGGTCTGGGAAAGAAGGGTGGTCGGAAGCTGGATAAAGCGTATGCCCCGTAAGAATACGGCTGAAGCAAAACCCGCCATATCGCCGATAACACCGCCTCCCAGGGCTATTATCAGATCCTTCCTGTCAAATTTCTTCTGAATAAGCTGTTCCAAGATGTTCCGCACCCGGTCCAGGTTCTTATTCTCCTCCCCGGCGGGAAGGGTCATCGAGTAAAGCTCCTTAAAGGAAGAACTTAAAACCGAATATACGGTGCTCAGATGATGGGGAGCCACATTGCTGTCGGTTACTATAAGGGCTCTCCGTTCTTTTACATCAAGAGAAGCAACGGCTTCCGGCAGTTTATCGAGACTGTCCTCAATGAAAATATGGTATCCCGGTCCCGAAACCGTGTCTTTAATATCAATAAGCGGCAATTTGTAAACCTTTCTATATATGTCTTTATACGCGCTGCTGCAGCTTACGCGCAGGCTGGCCACAAAATAAAACAGACAGAGAAAAGAAGTCTCTGCCTGTATATTATACCTTATTATTTAATCTTTTTAAAATCGGCCACCGGCTACCCTTGCAAATTCATATGCTTTGTTCTGTGCGGGTGCCTTTGAAGCTTCGAGGCTGTTGTCTCCGGAAAGCTCTACGCTTCTCGGTGCGATGATAAAGATAAAGCCTGAGATCTTTACCATGTTTCCGCTTAATGCATATGTTGCACCGGAAACAGTATTGATAACCTTCTCGGCAAGAGCTTCATTGATGCCCTCGAGATTAAGTACAACCGTGCGGTCTGCAAGAAGTGCATCTATGATATCGCAGACCTCTGTATCGGAAGTAGGCTTGAACATTGTGATCTCACGATCTGAATCACCGCCCTTATTTTTTCTGGAAGTCCTCATAGGAGTGATCTTTGACTTCTTGGGAGCTTCCTCTTCCTTACGCTCTTTCCTTCCGAAAAGACCTCTCTGCTCTTCCTCTTCGTCCTCTTCTATAAAATCATCATCGTCATAATACTCTTCGTCTTCATCGTTTAAGCTGAAAGTATTCATGATCTTGTCAAAAAAGCTCATTGGTTAAATCCTCCCTGTAATCCGTAATCCCGCTCTCCAAAGATACCTGTTCCCACACGGACCATTGTTGCCCCCTCTTCAACCGCAACCACATAATCATTGGTCATGCCGAAGGATAAAACATCAAGGAACGTGTCGGGAAGCAAGTTCCCACGGTTTACATAGTACACTTTATTTGAATTTATGTCAACAGCTTTTTTAATCATTTTTTTAAAAAGTTTACGGTTTTTTTCCGAATTATCAACATTTGGAGCGATACACATAAGTCCACGGATGGAAATATTCGGTAAACCAATTATTTTGTCAACTAATTCTGTAACCTTATCATAACTTACACCGAATTTTGATTCCTCGTCTCCGATGTTGATCTCTATAAGGATATCCTGGGAAAGATCCTTTTTTACGCACTGTTTGCTGATCTCCTCCGCAAGCTCAAAGGAGTCCACGCTGTGTATAAGCTTTACTCTTCCGGCTATGTACTTCACCTTGTTTTTCTGCAGGTGGCCGATCATATGCCAGTTTATGTCAGAAGGCATCTCCTCCATTTTGCGGGTGAGCTCCTGAACCTTGTTCTCGCCGAAATCACGTATGCCCGCGTCATAGGCCTGCATTATGAGGTCCACGGGCTTTGTCTTTGAAACCGCTATAAGGGTCACTTCGGACCTGTCCCTGCCTGCTCTTTCACAGGCTGCAGCTATATTGTTTTCAACTGTTTCAAGGTTTGCTTTTACGTTGATTTCTGACATTTCTTTCTCCTGTTTAAATATCTGTCATCCTGAGGAACGAAGTAACGAAGGATCTTTTCTAAATATTGGTATCAAACACAAAATCCGCGTCGCGGACGCTGGTGCCGTCCAGCACTATGTGGTCATAAACCCGGAGACCGTAGGTGGTGCCGGATTCCACAATGGAGTACTCCTTATTGGAATAGAGCACGTTTATCTTCGTAAAGTCGGCAAAGCCGTTATTCATATTGAAAACTCCGGTCAGGGAGGCTTTCTCGCTTACGGTGTAGGTCTCAGCAGAATCGGGTTTTATAAGCACGTCTCCCGGATTCAGCACTGAGGTATCAATATAAACCTTGCCGTCCTGCTTGTCATAGACCTTTACGTCCACGAATTCCGTGCTCTTCGTGCCGTCCTCCAGATAGGCTTCACGGATAAAGCCTTCGGAATCGGAAGCACCGCCCCTCGTAAGGAAATCCTCGGGTATCGTATAGAACTGCATGTTCACAATGGCGGAATTCGGGATCTTCAGCCCCGGCTTTTCATCGGTCAGAAGCTCCACATCTATATAGCGGTCCTGGGCGAAGGTTATCATAGAATTCGTGAAGGTCAGCATCAGATACTTTCCGTCCGCATTATTTATAATGCTCTCCTGCCCCCAGGAAGTATTTCCGTTTTTTAAGAATTTGACATTTATATATTTGCCGTCGCTGAATTCCTCCTGATCCCAGCTTTCGTCCCAGCGGAGGACTAAAGCCCATTTCTCCGCCGTAATGAGCTTATAGAGATCATCCCCGACGGAAACCAGGGAGTTATCGGTCTTCATATTCCGCATATGCTTATCCTCTTCATAGATGGAAGCATCCACGGATTCTGCGTTAAGGGATTCCAGCCCGTCGGTGGAATAGATGACAATGCCGCTGTCCGGGGCATAGCCCATATCCAGGGAATTGTCGGGTATCATATTGCCTGACAGGGAATTCAGTGTATTTAAGAGGTTTTCGTTTGCTATTCTGGAAATGGTGCCGTTTAAGGCGTTCTTGAAATCATAAACGGTGTAAAAGAGATTGTCCCTGAAGGTCTTTCTGTAGGTCACGATCTCATCCCTGATCTCGGACAGATCATCATTGGTGAGATCTGAATGCATGGCCTCCTTTGACTTCAGGATATCGGAAAGGGTGCCGCTCTCATCTATGGAACAGACCAGGGCGCCGTGTGAAACCTTCTGGTTCTCATGGGTGTAGAAATTCACATAGCCGTTATTGTCACTCTTTACCACCAGTTCCTCCCGGAGGGCAACGGCTCTCGCGGTGGTGTTCTTCGCAAGGGTTCCGAGCTTGACCTCGTATCCCGTGATCGTGGTCTTGCGGCTCGCCATAACGACCATGATGATAATATATACAAAAATAAAGCCAAAGACAGGAATTCCGAGATTCATCCTGTTAAGGGAATGCCTCTCGAACTTCCTGACTTTGACATTTTCCGAGCCTGACTTATTTCCGGATCTGCCCTTTTTCTTACGCAAAGTCCAAAACCTTTTCCTGCAGATCAGAAGGAAGGTCTTCCTTTTTGCCGGTAAAGCTGAGTGTCAGGGATACATCACATTTGTTGCTGATATTTTCAAGCTTGTGGATAAGGTCAACTGCGTCCTTCGGACTGCCAAGACCTGTTATGATAAGAAGTTTGTCTACGAAAAGCTGTTCAAGATCATGATCGGCGGACATTATGCCGCTTATGAAACCGTAAAATTCCTGAGCGCCGTTGATGGCGTAATCACTGATGTTAACGAACCTCACTGTATTCTTGATCTCATACATGTGGGACATGTCGTTATCAATGAACTCTACGTTTCCTCTGGCATTCTTTGCTGCCTCGGAAACCTTTTCCAAAAGAAATTTGGTCTTGCCCTGACCTTTTTCGGCTACAATCAACTGTATCATAATGTATCAATATCTCCTTTCGAATATAATTGTAATTAAAAACTTTACCCCAATCTTCTCTTCAGATCATTATATCGTATTACGCCTACTTTATCAATCCGAGAAGGGATGATGTTTTATCGTAAGTCACGTCTATCGTTTTCCCCTTCATAACGCAGGAAACGTAGTTATTTCCGCCCTTGTCGCGGGAAAGCATCACGAGGCACCCTCCTGCCGCCAGGGTTGTTCCGGTCTTTCCTCCGACCACATTCACGTTTAAGGGAGCGATGGCCGTGCCCTTTAAAAACCGGTTAGTATTATCGCAGGAAAAAGAGGCTTCTGAGCCGTCGCCATGCTTGAATATAGTGGAATAATTCACGGTTCCTATCGCACCCACTATCTCATCATATTTGATGGCCTCGTTGAAAATGAGATACATGTCGTAGGCCGTTGTATAGTGGTTTTCGTCCTGCAGGCCGTGGGGATTTGTGAAATGGGAATTGGTGGCGCCGATAAGATTTGCTTCCTCATTCATCATGTCGGCGAATTTCTCCGTGCTGCCGCCCACATTCACGGCGATGAGCTGCGCCACGTCATTAGCGGAATAAACTAGAAGGAGGTGCAGCGCCTGATCGAGGGTCATGGTGTCCCCGGGCTTTAAGCCTATCTTCTGCACGTCACCCTCGGTGAAAACACAGGATTCGTCCGCGGTAAATACCTGGTCCGGTGCGGAATTCTTAACCGCCACAATGGCTGTCAGCACCTTTGTCATGCTGGCAGGATAAAGCACAGCAAGGGCATTCCTGCTGTACATCGCATTGGCATTTGCAGTATCCACAAGGATCGCAGACCCGTAGGAATCCGGGCCTCCGGACACTTCCTCACCCGCTTCCACGTCCCCGTCGGGAACCGCGAGATCAGCGGCGAAGGGTACTGCCGTATTGTATTCATTACTGGTTTCAAAGCTGAAGGCAGTTTCCTGGGACGTGATGTCAAAGGGCTGCATTACCTGCTTTTCCTGACATCCGGACAGAAAGAAAACAGAAAAGCACACGGACAGAAGACAGTATGCTGTTTTTTTAACTGCAGTTTTTCTACCAGATAAGGGTTTCAATGTCATTTATACATTTCCCGCCACTCGAGATCTCCCCTGTCAAGCGACTTTATAAGAAGCTCCGCGGTTGCAAGATTTGTTGCGAGAGGGATATTATGCATATCACAGAGCCGCACCACCTGATTTACATCGGGTTCATGCTGCTTCGATGTAAGGGGATCGCGTAAAAAGATCACGAGATCCATCTCATTCTGCTCTATCTGGGCTCCGAGCTGCTGCTCTCCTCCCAGATGACCGGCTAAAAATTTGTGCACCGTAAGGTTCGTGATCTCCTCAATAAGCCGCCCTGTTGTCCCCGTGGCGTAGAGATCATGATGTGATAAGATACCCCTGTAAGCTATGCAGAAATTCTGCATCAGCTTCTTTTTTGCGTCGTGCGCAACCAGTCCAATATTCATACCTTCTCCAATCTTTCTGAATCAGATTCAGAACCGGTCCGTCTTTCTTAACAGACCTACATTCAGTACCACCCCAAGCTCCATAAAGATACTGATAAGGCTCGTCATGCCATAGCTTACGAAGGGCAGCGGAATACCTGTATTCGGCATCACTCCCGTGGTAACGGCGATATTAAAGAAAGTCTGGAAGCCGAGGTGGGCTGCCACCCCGGCACAGACAAGTGTGCCTGACAGTTCCGATGCGTTCCATCCGATCCTCAATACTTCAACAATGATAATGAGTATCAGGATCAGGATCGCCATGCATCCTATAAAGCCGAGCTCCTCTCCCACAATTGCGAATATGAAATCCGTCTGGGGTTCGGAGATAAAGTTTCCGTTTTTAACGGATCCTACTTCGTTATTCTTGTATCCCTTTCCGATAAGCTGCCCGGAGCCTATGGCAACTATGGAGTTCTGCTGCTGGTAGCCTTCGTCATTTGAATAGTTCTCAGGCTGGAGCCAGGCTAATATCCTGGCCTGCTGGTAATCCTTGATGATCTCCTGATTCGGCTGGAGTATCAGCATAAGGCCGAGAACAATGACCGGCAGAGCCACCGCCAGAGTTCCGATGATTATCCTGTAACTAAGTCCCCCGACAAAAAGCATTGTCACAAAGATCAGGATAAAGACCAGACTGGTGGAGAGATCCGGTTCCTTGTAAATAAGGATCCAGGGAACTAAAAACAGAACGAGGCATACAAGAATACGGCTTACCTTATTCATTTTATCTTTACTATTCATGATAATCTTTGCAAAGAATAAAATCAACAAAAATTTGGCAAGCTCCGAAGGCTGGAACTGTATGCCTGCTATGGTTATCCATCTGGTGGCGCCTCCGTGGGTGCTTCCGAGTATCAGCACCGATGAGAGCAGGGCAAGGCTCAGGAAATAGTAGATCCAGTGGAAATTCAGCAAAAACCGGTAGTCCACGAGGGATATCACCACCATGAAGACCACCCCGATAACGAGGCCGACTATCTGCCTCATCTGGACGGATTCCTTGGCGCTGCCTATTATCACCACACCGTAAACGGATATGGCGACAGAAAACAGTATGAGAAAGAAATCATAATTTTTTAAGTGATAGCTCTTTGGCAGCATCAGTCAGATATGGCAGCACTGTCGGGCAGTACAGCCTCTCCTTTTATAATGTCGTCTTTGTCTGCGATCTTAAAATAATACCTGAAAACATCACGGGTGACCTCCGCCGCATTGGAGGAAGTGTAACCGTAGGCGATACGGGTACATACGGCGATCTCCGGCCTGTTATAGGGCGCGAAACCTATAAAAAGCGCGTGGTTCGGCCTGGTCGTGATCTGCTGGGCGGTACCGGTCTTTCCTCCGGCGGTCATCGGGAACTCCTCGAAAGCTCCGTAGTTTTCCACCGCCTTCCGCATGCCGTCATGGATGCTGTTCCAGGTGGAGCTCGCTATATTAATTTCATTCCTGACCCCGGGACTGTAATCCGTTATCATATTGCCGTTGGCGTCAGTAAGCTTATCGAGGAGGCTTAAGGAGTAGCATCTGCTCTCATTTGCGACGGCGTTCACATAGCGGGCGAGGGCCACAGTGGTATAGGAGTGGTTACCCTGTCCGATGGCGGAACGGACGGCGTCCTGGGTGGAAACATTGGGCTCCGATTCGGTGATCTCTATTCCGGACTTTTCGGTTAAGCCGAAGAGATCCACATACTTCGTAAGCCTTGCGATACCGTAGTCATTATTGTAAATACCGCCGCGGCTTGCGAGACGGTAGCCAACCTCATAGAAAAAGAAGTTGCAGGAATTCTGTATGGCTCCAGTGATCTCCAAGCTTCCGTGGGTGCTGCTGGGGTATATCCAGCATCGGGGCGAAGGAGTGATCTTTTCAAATATGCCTTCGCAGTCTATAGTCTCTCCCACGTTTATGACCCCTTCTTCCAGGCCCGCAGCACTGGATATGGGCTTAAAGGTAGATCCCGGCGCCGTCTTCTGCTGGGTCGCATAGTCGTAGAGCGGCAGGCTCTTGTCACTCTGGAGTGACGCGAAATACTCGGCGTCAACGGTGTTTGCAAGCTTTGAATTATCGTAGCTCGGGTAGGAAACACAGGCGAGGACCTCTCCGGTATTTGCGTCCGTCACCACGCTGGATCCCGAGCAGGGGTCCAGAGCGAGGTCGGCGGGAGTGATCTCCAGCGCCTTTATCCTGTTCACCATGAAGCGGAAGGGCGTGACACTGCCGTTGTCCAGCTCCGCAAGGTTATTTCCCACATCCCGGATCTTTCCCTGTTCATAGAGCATGTGGCAGATCTGATAGCCCGTGATCTCATCCTGGCGGATCATATACTTTATAATACGCTTTGAGAACACGGTATCATTAACGAGCTCGCTAAGCAGATAGTCGATGAGGTTCCGGTATACCTCGTCGGAATCCATGTACTTCTTTTCGGAACCGATCTTTGCGGAATCTATCCAGCCCTCCGCAACGGCTTCCAAAAGGTACTCCCGGAGGGAACAGCTGCCGTCCTTCCATTTCAGGTACATTTCATTATCCTGGTCAATGAGGTCCTTATTGAAGATAAGCCTCTTCGGGGACTGTAGGAAGGTTACTGCGTAGGCTTCATAGGACTGGTCTTCAAGAACCAGGTCATTATAGGCCAGCGCCCCGTTTAACAGCTCTTCCCTTAATTTTTCAATTACCGCAGCCTTCTTGGCCGCTATCGCGGCATTTACCTCTCTCTCATTGGGACCTGCGTTTTCCGATGACAGGTGCTCTAAACTGAAAAAATTGTTGTCAAAAAGCGCATAATACACATTGTCTATCGGAATGGTGATCTCGGAACTCACCACATCCGCATTGTCCATGGGCTTCTCATCCACTATCTTTGAAACCACTATTCCGGCGATCTTCTGCTCCAATATCTGGTAAACCGCCTTCTGCAGATCGGAATCAATGGTGAGATAGAGGTCGTTGCCCGCAACGGGATCAGTCTTGTCTCCGGTCTCCGTCACTCTTCCAAGGTTATCGACGAAAATGGTCTGCCGACCCTTCTTTCCCTGGAGCTTTCTCTCCATTACCTGCTCAATACCGGCCTTGCCGACATAGTCATTTAACTCGTAATTTCTCGCATCCACCGAGGTATCGATATCAGACTGCTTATTGAATTCGATAAGCTCTTCTTCACTTATCTTTCCGGTGTAGCCGAGGATATGGGAAAAGCTGGGGTCGTCAATATATTCTCTTATCGTATCCTCCGAGATATTTACACCCTGCAGGGAATCCTTGTGCTCCATGATCTCCGCCACGGTTTTGTCGTTTACGTTCGTTGCCACCGTGGTTGAGATATATTTCTGGTAGCTGTTTAAGCTGAGATTGTACCTCACTGTGATGATCTTCAGGAGATCCTCGTTGGAAAAGCCCTCCTTCGGCGTGAAATCGTAGCTTCCGTCATCATTTTTCGTATAGGTGCCGATCCCGAACTTCTTTTCCGAGCAGAGGTAGTCGATTATTTCGTCCGGCGTGGAATTCTTTTCCCTGGCCTTCAGATCCTCCGTGCTGTTCCGGCCGTAAATATCCGCAAGGAACCTTAACTGCCTCGTGCCCTCCAGCGTAAAGATAAAGTCCCCGGAATCATCAAGTATGATGAAAAAGTCGTTAACGAACTTGTCCCCGTTCCTCTCGATGATATCCATAAGGCTCACTATCGTATTATTGATCTCCATGTTCTTCTTTGAACCGGAGTCGTAATTATCCTCTATCGTCACGGAGTAGGCGAGCTTGTCCTTTGCAAGGAAGTTCCCGTTCCGATCAAAGATGGAGCCTCTGGTGCTCTTAATGGTCTTTTCACGTTCTATCTTAAGGGTGAAATTGTCGAGGAAGGACTCTCCCTCAATTATCTGCAGGTTAAAAAGACGGACGGTCAGCACAGAAAAAAGCACGACGACCACCACCAAAAGAAAGAAAAGCCTGGATGTAATGACACCTATTACCTTGTCCCGGAGCTGCTCAAACATCTTTCGCCTTCCGTTCGGGAATGTCTTCCTCCACAAAGCTCCTTATGAATAAAAGAGGCCTGAATATGATGATAGTGACGATAAGCGTATAGACCGCTTCCGGCAGTATCACATGGATAAAGTAAAACTGAAGATCCAGCCTGGATCTTAAAAGGAACAGGAATACGTAATATAAAAAGCCGTATAAAATATCGCTTACCGTGGTAAGTATCAGGGGAAGCTTTACATCCTCGGGATAATAGAGACGGTTAAAGAGACCGCAGATATAGCCTATCCAGGAAAAAAGCAGCATGGAAAAGCCGATGATGCCGTTTCCGTAGAGTATGTCGGTAAAAAGCCCGGCAAAAAAGCCGGCAAACATCCCTTCCTTCTTTCCTCCCATAAAGCCGGAAAGGCTGGTCAGCATCAGAAGGAGGTTCGGCGCCACTTTACCGAGGGAAAGGTACTTGAACAGCGTACACTGCAGGGCAAAGGCTATGAAGATCAGGATAAAATCCGTTATATTCTTCTTCATGGCGACAGCTCCTTATTATCACTGGTAACCTTCAGATCCTTTATAACTACCACGGTCCTTAAATGGGCAAAATCCACCGCGGGAGTAAGGGTACCGGATTTCGTAAGGTTATTCGGGTCTGTTTCTATGGAGCTGATATATCCTACGGTTATGTCAGGAAGGAAACGGTTTGAAATATCAGATGTGACGATCTCATCTCCCACAGCAGCCTTGGAATCCTGGTCCGAAAGCTGGGAAAAACGGATCTCTCCCGAGTCCATGAGCTTCAGATCGCCGGTGACCATTATCGTATCATTGGTGGAGAGCACCATGGAGCTTACGTTTGTAGCGTCATCAATAAGAGCCCTCACTGTGGAATACTGAGGCCCCACTTCGGTGACGATTCCGACCAGTCCGTCACCTGCGATAACATTCATATTGACCTTGATGCCGTCAAGCTCTCCCTTATCGATAAGGAAAACCGAAAACCAGTTGCCGGGATCCTTTCCTATGATCCTCGCGCCGACCTTATCGTATTCACCGAACCTGTCCTCCAGATCATAGAGGTCGCGGAGCTCCTGGAGCTCATATCTGTCGGCGATAAGCTGGTTCTTTTCCAGTGTCAGGTTCTGCACCTGATCCTTTAAGGCTTCATTTTCCTCAAGTACATCTTTAAGGGACTGCCATTCATCCATCCTCCTGCTGACGCCATCGCCTATGACATTCAGCCCTTTTTCCACCGGAACTATCGTATATCCCGCAATATAGGACAGGGGATAAGAAATCGCATCCGTAAAAAAGCTTAGAAGCATAAGAGCGATACAAAGAATGGTGATTATCAGCAGTATATATCTGCCGGGCATCACAAACTTCTGTCGTTTAATACTGACTCTCGGCATATTTCTTACTTCTTACTAAAATCCTTAACTTAAAATCATTACTTCGGAGACATTCCGTCTATTGAATAGGCAACGGAGCGGAAATTCTCCTCCTTGATCACCCTGGAAAGCCCCAGGGCAACGGTGTTTGACGGATCCTCCGCCAGATTGACCTTGAGATTCGTTCCCTTGTTTATAAGCTTACCGAAGTTGCGAAGGGACGCCGAACCGCCGGTGAGATAAATACCGTGGCGGTAAACATCGGCCGCAAGCTCCGGAGGAGTCCTCTCCAGAATAACCTTTATATTGTCAATGATAGTATTGATATTTTCGTTTAATGCGCTTTCGATAAGCTCAACCGGGATCTGCCTCTCAACGGGAAGACCTGTAACTATGTCACGGCCGTAGACCACGGGAGCCACGGAATCGTCATAACCGGGATCTGAAAGCTGTATCTTTACCTTTTCAGCGGTCTTTTCCCCGATTATCAGGCTGTATTCCCTGCGGACGGCGGAAATTATCGCTTCGTCAAATTTCCTGCCGCCTATCTTTATAAGCTTTGATAAAACTATGCCGCCGAGGGACAGTATGGATATTTCCGTCGTATCAAAACCGGAATTAACCACCAGGACACCCTGGCTGGTCTTAACGTCTATATTGAGTCCGAGGCCGTCAGCCACGGCCTTGTCTACCACCAGTATCCTCTTCGCCTTTACATTGGCGTCGCTGATAAGGTCAAAGAAAGCCCTTTTCTCAACTTCTGTTATGTCCTTCGGGACAGAGATGAAAAAGTCCGCACCGCTGTATTTCTGCTTTGAAGTAAGGTCAGTCACAAAGCATTTCAGAACGGTCTGCATATCCTTAATATCAGCGATAACCCCGTTATTTAAGGGGAAAGAGGTTCTGATATTTCCGGGAGCCTTTTCATACATATCGTATGCATCATCACCGTAGGCTAAAAGGGTATTCTTGTTCATAACGGCTATCATATTCTTTTCCCGGAGTATGGTACCGTCCATATTGTTATAGATCTTTATATTTCCGGTACCGAGATCGATACCGAAAGCCGGTGCATTAGACATTACTTCTCCTTTTCCGAATGGTTACAAAAATTCATTTTTTAAAAGCTCCCGCATTGACACATAGATACCGTCCCCGATTATTATAGAATCGGCGAGAGCCACATTTATCATGCATCCCGCAACGATCATCTGCCGGGTTACCGCCAGATCCTCCCTGCTGGGGGTGGGATCTCCGCTCGGGTGGTTATGGAGCAGGATCACCTGGGACGCATCATGTTTCAGTGCATACGAAAACAATTCCCTTGGGCTTATCAGCGACCTGTCAGAAAGTCCCTTCGTAAGCACGTGGGAACAGATATAATTTGCCTTTGTGTCAAGCAGTACCGCCCGGACCTCCTCATGGCTCAAGTGCCGCATGTCCTCCATAAAGAAGGCTGCGCACTTCTTCGGATTGTTAAAATTCAGTCCGTTCCTCACCCTGGCTTTCCACAGCCTTTTCGAGAATTCCGTAAGGCAGCGGATAACGATGAGCTTAACCCTGCCAATTCCCGGAATTGAAAGCAGTTCGCTGTCCGCCATATTCTCGATCCCGGATAAGGACATATCAGGGCCGGCATTCTTCAGGATCTCATGGGCGAGATCCAGGGAATTCATGTCCCTGGTGCCGTTTCTCAGTATCACCGCAAGAAGCTCGGCGTCTGAAAGAAATGAGGCTCCGTACTCCTCGCATTTTTCATAGGGCCGCTCGGACTCAGGCAGTTCTTTTAATGTATCTGTCATAATGCTCCTTACCCTGCTAATCACTCACCTTTGGTAAGAAGTTCCCCCATGACAGAGTAAATGTTATTCTATCATATTCTTATATTATTGTCATCTAAACTGCTTTAAGAGCATCATTCAGGTAATCGTTAAAAAATCATTCGGAAAAGACGCTGTTATCCGGATCCAGCATCCTGTCCCTTATCAGGTATTCCACGGTATTAAGTATGCCGTACTTCACATGGGGGAAGGTAAGTCCTCCCTGGAAATATACGGAATAAGGCGGTTTGATCGGGCCGTCCGCACTGAGTTCTATAGACGATCCGGATACAAAATTCCCTGCGGCCATGATCACATCACTGTCGTAGCCCGGCATTGCCCAGGGTTCCGGTGTCACAAAGCTGTCAACAGGCGCTGCGGCCTGTATTCCCCTGCAGAATGAAATAAGCGCTTCCGGCTTGCGGAAGGTGATGGCCTGAATGATGTCATGGCGCTCCTCCTCTCCGTTCGGAAGCACATCAAAGCCGAGTTTTTCGTAGATATTCGCTGCAAAAATGGCGCCCTTCAGGGCCGCGGCGGTAACAACCGGTGAGAGAAATAAGCCCTGATAGAAATCAGGCAGTATCCCGAGGCTCGCACCCACTTCCTTGCCGAGTCCCGGAGAAGTCAGGCGGAAGGCAGCATTTTCGATACATTCCTTACTGCCGCAGATATAGCCTCCGATGGGAGCGAGTCCCCCTCCCGGATTCTTAATAAGGGAACCGACGACCATGTCAGCCCCGAATTCCGAAGGCTCTTCCCTCTCCACGAATTCCCCGTAACAGTTATCGACCATCACCAGAATATCTTTATTTACGGACTTTATAAAGCTCACCGCTTCGGCAATGGCCTTAACGCTTAAGGTGCGTCTGGTCTGATAGCCCTTGGAACGCTGGATCGTAACGAGCTTTGTTTTATCATTGATGAGAGCTTTTATCGCATCATAGTCAAAGGAGCCGTCTGCCTTCAGATCCGCCTGGGCGTAGCTGATGCCGTATTCTTTCAGGCTTCCCCGGCTCTCCCTGATGCCTATTACCTCTTCCAAAGTGTCGTAGGGCTTTCCGGCGGCGCTTAAAAGCTCGTCCCCCGGACGGAGGTTTGACATCAGAGCTAAGGCCAGAGCATGGGTCCCGCAGGTGATCTGGGGACGTACCAGTGCATCCTCCGTCTTGAAAATATGGGCATAAACCCTTTCCAGGGTGTCCCTGCCGATGTCATTGTATCCGTAGCCTCTGGTGCCGTACAGGCAGGCTTCGGAGACCCTTTCCTTATGGAAAGCGTCCAATATCTTTAACTGGTTGTATTCGGCAGTCTCGTCTATTGCGTCAAAACGCTTTTTCAGGGAAGAGATGACCTCTTCCCCGAATTCATATACGCTCTTTCTTATGCCGAGTTCTTCGTAAATCTTCTGCATTTTAGTACTGTATAAACTCCAGCTCCACTCCGTTCGGATCCTGAGCCATCAGGTTCCGGAAATTGAGCTTCTTTACAAGTGCGGGCTCTGCTATTACCTTTACGCCGTTCTCCTTAAACTTCTCAAAGAGGGCGTCGATATCCTCGCAGTCGAAGGCAAGATGCCTGAAAAGACCTGCTGTCCTGGAATCGGGATGCTCCTCCCCAAAGTTATCCGTGTAGGAAATAAGCTCTATCCTCGGACCGCCCGGGATCTCGAAATAGTGGAGCTCGTGATCGCCCATGTCCACGGTCTCTAACTGCTTAAGGCCAAGGATCCTTCCGTAAAAATCCTCGGACTTTTTCATGTCTGTAACATTGATCGTAATGTGATCAGCCTTCATAAGAATACCTCCTGTACTAAATTCTGCGCTACGCTCAGAATAACATTTTTTTAATTATATTCTTTGTATTTATTTATTGCAATGCAGTCAGGCTTTGTTATCATGCGTTTATTTGTCATCCTTTATTTTGTGTCATCCTTTATTTTTATGTCATACTGAACGTCAGCGAAGCATCTTATCAATAATCTCATCTTCAGATTCATACTCACTCTTGTCCACAAACACCGCCTCCCTCTCTTTCCGAAACCAGGTCAGCTGCCGTTTGGCAAAGTGCCGTGTCTCCTTCTTTATGGCGTCAATCGCTTCTTCCTTAGAGTATTTCCCGGTTAAATAAAGATAGGCCTGCCTGTATCCGAGTCCCTGCATGGAGGTCATTCCGGGCTCCACGCCCATCCTGATAAGAGCCTCCGTTTCTTCAAAGAGCCCCTCTTCCACCATCTTATCAACCCTCAGGTTGATCCTCTGATACAGCTGCTCCCTCGGCATATTCAGCACATAAAACCTAAGGTCATAGGGGGATTCCTTTTCCCTTTCCTCCCGGTTATGCACCGATATCTTCTGCCCTGTCACATGAAAATATTCCAGAGCCCTTATCACTCTCTTTACATTCCCGGGCGGTATCGCTTCCGCTGCCTCGGGATCCGTGCTCTTCAGCCTCTCATACAGGTCGTTTGCGGGATCCTTCGCTTCTTCTTCGAGGCTACTTCTGTACTCAGGATCGGAAGCCCCGTCTGAAAAGTCGTTGTCGTAAATCAGCGCATGAAGATAAAAGCCGGTTCCACCCACAACCAAAGGGATCTTACCCTTATCGTATATTGTGTTCATGGCCTCCTTAGCCATTGAGACAAAGCGGGCCACGTCGAAGTTCTCTGTGGGTTCCAGGCAGTCAATAAGGTGGTGGGGGATGCCCTGCATTTCCTCCGCGGTGATCTTTGCAGAGCCGATATCCATATGCTTATACACCTGGATAGAGTCGGCGGAAATGATCTCCGCGTTGAGGGTTTTTGCGTATTTAATTGAGAGGGAGGTTTTGCCAACCGCCGTAGGGCCGGCCAGCACATGCAGCTCTTTTTTCATGGTTTTGTAGTCCGTTGTGTGTGATGGTATATTTAATTTCAGGACGCTCGCGCTCCGGTACAAAACTCCCCGAAAGCTTATAGTACAAAAACCCACAAGGTGCTTTAATAACTAAAAAAATGTAACCCGTGTAGGTGGTAAAACTATTGTAGATACTGTAATTTCGAAAGTATTTTATACATTACGGATTATATTTTTACAATCCGTTGTGAAACCCAATATTACAGCACTCTTTTGAATTTCTTTTCCAGGTCGTGTTTGGACATTTTGATGATCGTGGGGCGGCCGTGGGGGCAGTTGTAGGGATCCTTCAGGGAAAGCAGCTGGGAGATCAGCGCTTCCGCCTCGGCAACGGAGATCTCCGTATTCCCTTTGATGGCAGCCTTGCAGGACATGGACGCGATCTTGTCATGAATAACGCTCACTTCTTCGTCCCTTTTCCCGGAAGAGAGTTCATCAAGGAGTGACACAAAAACCTCATTCTCATTCAATCCATAGAGATTATAAGGAACAGTCCTTATCGCGAAATCATTTCCCCCGAAGGGTTCGATCTCAAATCCCATCTCGGAAAATCTCGGCATATATTTTTCAAGGGCAGCTCTCTGCTCTCCGTTTAGGGTGATTATTATCGGAGGCTCAAGATTCTGGGTGGTGACCGAACGGTTTTTGAATTCCTCCATAAAGCGCTCGTAATTCACCTTTTCATGTGCCGCATGCTGGTCGATCACCAGCATTTCATCCCTGTATTCTATTATCCAATAGGTGTTAAAGACCTGCCCTATCAGCTTAAAGCGTTCAGCGGAGCCGGGAGACAGTATCTTTTCTTCAAAGAGATCGAGCTGTGCTCCCTTCACATCCTTTGAAAAATCATCGGATCCGGGTTCTGCAGGTTCATCTTTTACGGTTTCAGCTGCTGCCGGAGTCATGTCAGCATTGTAGACCCGGTCTTCTTTTAAGATCACATTATCATTGTAATCAGCAGCTTTATCTGCATCGGGAGCTGCGGATTCCCGCAGGGTTTCAGAGGGCTGAAATACAGCTGCGGTTTCTGCTTCTTTTTTTACGGGGATTTCGAAGGGCTCCGGCGCCTTAACCTCCGGCTTCGGAGGCGGAGCAATACGGTCATCTTTTTCAAAAGTAAAGTTATTGATAAATTCCTTATGCTCCAGGGCGTCCCTTACCGCGGTGCGGACAAATTCATAGAGACCCTGTGAATCGCTGAACTTTATCTCCATTTTCCGGGGATGGACATTGATATCGATATCCTCCGGCGGAAGCTCCAGCATAAGGACTGCAAAGGGGAATTTATGCTGCATAAGGAACCCGGCGTAGCCGTCCTCTATCGCCTTTGCAATGATGTCGTCCTTGATATAGCGGCCGTTTACAAAATAATTCTCCATGGACCTGCTCCCCCTCGCTATAAGGGGTTTGGAGATATAGCCCTTTATGCTCATTCCGTCCTTCTGATGCTCAACAGACAGGAGGGAATCCGAGATATCGCGGCCGTAGATACGATATATAACCTCTTTAAGATCGTTCTTTCCGGAGGTGAGCAGACGGTTGCTGCCGTTTACGCTGTACTTTACCGACAGTCCGGGATTTGAAAGGGCGGTCTCTTCGACCAGGGTGCTGATGTAGCCGGCCTCTGTCGCAGCGCTCTTTAAGAATTTCCTTCTGGCGGGGGTATTGTAGAAAAGATCCTTTATTATAAAGGTCGTGCCCTCGGGGACTCCGGCTTCATCAAAGGAGACCTCGGTTCCGCCCTCGATCACGTATTTCACGCCTACCGGATCATTCTCGGTTTTGGTTAAGAGCTCCACCTTTGAAACTGCTGCGATGCTGGAGAGGGCTTCGCCCCGGAATCCGAAGCTCCTTATACTGTACAGGTCTTCTATCTTCCGGAGTTTACTGGTGGCGTGGGACAGAAATGCGGTGCGGACCTCGTTTTTATCTATGCCGCTGCCGTTATCAGTGACCCTTATCATATCGATGCCGCCGTTTTTGATATCGACGGATACCGCCGTGGCTCCGGCGTCCACCGCATTTTCCAGCAGCTCCTTCACAATGGATGAGGGGCGTTCAACTACTTCGCCCGCAGCGATCTTTTCTATAGTTTTATCATCTAATACTCTTATCATTTTACCAGCGATTCTTTATATCATTCTGCAGTTTATATAAGTGGTTCAGGGCGTCCATCGGCGTCATATGGCTTAAATCCAGCTCTGCCAGCTGTTTTAAGATATCATTGTCACTTAAGGTGTCAAATAGGGACATCTGGTTAAGATCCACTTCGTCATAGCGGGGAACGCCCCTTCCTCTACCGATGACAGCCGCGCTGCTTTCATCGGCTATGGCGCTTAATGACCAGGTGATATCGTTATCCGCAAGGTCTGCCGCTATCTTTTCTGCCCTTTCGGTTACGGAGTCCGGAACTCCGGCGAGTCTCGCCACATGGATACCGTAGGATCTGTCGGCGCCTCCCCGTATTATCTTTCTTAAGAAAATAACGTCCTTTCCGTTTTCCTTTACGGCAACGCAGTAGTTATTGAGACCCGGGATCTTTCCTTCCAGCTCCGTGAGCTCATGGTAGTGGGTGGCAAACAGGGTCTTTGCCCCGAGCTTCGCCTTATCCGCTATGTGTTCGATCACTGCCCAGGCAATGGAGAGCCCGTCAAAGGTGGAGGTTCCGCGCCCTATTTCATCGAGGATCAGCAGGGATCTGTCGGTTGCATTTCTAAGGATATTTGCGACCTCGGTCATTTCCACCATAAAGGTGGACTGTCCTGACGCCAAATCGTCGCTGGCCCCGACCCTGGTAAATATCCGGTCCACAATGGAAATATCCGCGGACTTTGCAGGGACAAAGCTTCCCACATGAGCCATCAGCGTTATAAGGGCGCTGCTTCTCATATAGGTGGATTTTCCCGCCATATTGGGGCCGGTTATTATCGATATCAGGTTTTTTCCGGTATCGAGATTGATGTCATTCGGGATATAGGAATCGGATCCGCTCATCATCATTTCCACCACGGGGTGGCGGGCCGCCTTCACATGGATATAGCCCTTTTCATTGATCTTCGGGCGGACGTAATCATTGTGCTCCGCAACGTATGACAGGGACTGCAGCACATCGAGGTATGCTATCGTATCCGCGGTGGACAGGATGCGGGATACATTGTCTCCGACCTTCTTTCTGATGCCGTCAAATATCCTGTACTCCAGCTCCGTAAGCCTTTCCTCGGAATTAAGGAGCTTATCCTCCAGCTCCTTTAATTCATCAGTGATAAAGCGCTCGCTCCCGGACAGGGTCTGCTTTCTCACATAGTGGGTCGGAACCTTGTCGAGATAGGAATTGGTGACCTCTATAGCGTAGCCAAAGACCTTGCTGAATTTGACTCTCAGATTCTTTATGCCGGTGGCCTGTTTTTCTCTTTCCTCCAGCTCCGCCAGCATCTTCTTTCCGTTAAGCTTCACGGAACGGAGCTCATCCACGGTCTTATCGAAGCCGTCCTTTATAATTCCGCCCTCCTTCTGGGCAAGGGGCGGATCGTCAACTATGGCTTTCTCTATGTCGTCACAGAGATCTTCCAGCGTATCAAGCTTTGCAGTGAGCTCCGTAAGAAGGGGAGAATTGAAATCAAGGAGCAGATTCTTTACCGGAGGGAGCATCTTAAATGAGGTTTTAAGCATTATGATGTCTCTCGGATTTGCTGAACCGTATGTCACCTTGCAGAGGAGTCTCTCAAGATCATAGACCGGGCTTAGGTATTCCCTTAATTCATCCCTGTCTATCACCCGGTTATTCATTTCTTCCACTGCGTCAAGACGCCTTACGATCTGCTCTGCATTTATAAGGGGTTCTTCGATAAAGTTCCTGATCTTCCGCCCTCCCATGGCGGTCTTCGTATGATCGAGAACCCATAAGAGACTCCCCTTACGCCTCTTATCCCGGAGAGTTTCGGTTAGCTCGAGATTCCGTCTGGATGCGGAGTCGATAAGAAGATAGTCGGAATTTACGTAAGGATTTATAGTAAGTATGTTATTAAGGCTGTTTTTCTGGGTTTCCTTTAGATAAATAAGAACCGCTCCGGCAGCCATTACGCCGATGGGAAAATCGGCGAGCCCGAGACCGTCCAGGCTTTTTACCCTGAAATGCTCTTCCAAAGCCTCTTTTGCGTTATCTTCCCTGAAATACCTGTTATCCGGGATGTTTACGGTGATACCGAGCTTTGACCTTATATCCGGGGCGTTGAAGCCGGTCATCAGGAGATCCTTATTACAGATTATCTCCTTTGGCATCAGCTTATTTATCTCGTCCATAAGGGCAGAGAAGGAGCCGCATTCCGTCACCTTAAAGCTTCCGGTGGTGAGGTCCGCTGCGGATATGCCGAAGCGGCTTCCGGCATAGACAACAGACATTAAGAAGCTGTTCTTTTTATCATCCATAGACTGGATATCAATGCTGGTGCCGGGAGTCACTATCCGGATCACGTCACGCTTAACTATCCCCTTGGCGGCTTTAGGATCCTCCAGCTGCTCACAGATAGCGACCTTATAGCCTTTTTCCACCAGCTGGTTAAGATAAATATCCACGGAATGAAAGGGAACTCCGCACATCGGCGCCTTTTCCGGCAGGCCGCAGGACTTTCCGGTAAGGGCTATGTCTAACTCTTTTGAGACATTTTCCGCGTCATCGAAAAACATCTCGTAAAAATCCCCGAGACGGTAAAAAATGATGCAGTCCTCATATTTTTCCCTCATCGAAATATAATGAGCCATCATGGGGGACAGGTTTTTATCTTTTTTTATCTCTGTAAAATCCACTTTTTTCTCCGTTTACGGAATTTGTACGCCCGGCTTTTCTCAAGGCAAAAACAAGCCGGCGGAAAAACCGCCGGCTCATTATACCATATTAGTCAGTTATTAGTAACGCATATCTTGTTACTATTCACAACCCTGAGGGCTGTAAATTTAATATCAGACATTGCCGAGATTGAACTGTTCTACGATCCTTCTCAGATCCTCTGAGTAAGTGGTGCTCTGCTCCACAAGGTCGTTGGTGTGCTCGGTAAGACGTACTACATCGGAGGTTCTCTGTGCCACATCTGTAACGCCGTTTGCAGCATCACCCATTGTCTCATTGATACCGGAGATAGCGGCCTTGATGTCGTCTATCGTAGTGGTGAGTCCCTGTATCCTGTTCCTGATATCGCTCATGTTCTCGCCGAAGAAGTGGGCGTCTGCATTATACGAAGTGGTTACCTGGCTGAAGGACTCATAGTCGCTCATTACGTTCTTGTCAATGAAGTCAAGCATCTCCTGCAGGCACTGGGACATGCTGTTAACCGCATCATTAACCTCGGCAACGATCTCGGAAATGCCGTCAACGGTCTCACCGGACTGGGTAGCGAGGGATCCGATCTCCTCAGCAACAACCGCAAAGCCTCTGCCGGACTCTCCTGCTCTTGCAGCCTCTATCGAAGCGTTGAGGGAAAGGAGGTTGGTCTGGTCCGCAATGGACTTGATGGTATCCGTAAGGGCGTTGATCTTCTGAACAGCCTTTGACTTCTCTATAGCTTCCTCGGACTGTATCTTTACGGATGAATAGATATCCTGCGTATTCTTCTGTGCCTTCAGCACATCTTTGGAAAGCTTGTCAACCTTGGTCTGGATCTCAGCTGCGGACTCCTCGGAATCGGAAGCCACCTTGCTGATATTCTGTACGTTTTCAAAGATATCAACGATATTATTGTTGATGGTCTCTGCATTTGCGGAGGTCTCTTCCATTCCTGCAGCGAGGGTTTCGCTGGTTGCAGAGTTATCGGAAGAATTGATATTAACCTGATTGGTGGTATCTTTGAGGTCGTTTGCGTTATTATTCAGGCTGCTGCTGGCCTCATCGATCTGATAAACGATCTCTCTGATGACTTTTCTCATGTTGCCGACCGAACGGGTGATCTGGCCTGTTTCATCCCTTCTCGTTATAATTGCATCCGTTGCGGAATCATGTGTGAAATCCAGGGCTGCCGTTCTGTCTATAAGCTTAACGATAACGCCTATCGGGCTTAATACTATACTTACTAAGAAGTACATTATTATTGAGAGTACAAGAACGCAGAGAATGAATGTAATTATGGCGTTCTTTCTGAACTCATTTATGGGTGCCAGCACATCATCCTTATCGGCGCTGACAACGAGGATCATGTGTCCGCCCTTTTCTGTAATATAATAAGCAGCGAGCTTCTTTGATCCCTTAAAGGTATATTCTATGACCGCCGGCTCCGGCACTGCCCCGGCCTCCAATTGGGCCCGCAGGCCTTTTACGACCTCATTTTCAACAGGCTGGCCGATCTTCTCGGGCGTAGGGTGATACATCATGTTGCCGAGCTGGTCAACGAGATACATATAGCTGGAATCAACGCCTGAGATCTTTACGCCGTCTAATATCTCATGTGCTGTACCGTTACTGATGGTACCGAAGGTCAGGAGTCTGTTATTGACCATTTCACCGTAGGAATTGGCCATTTCCATCATGTTATTCTTTACGAGACGCTGCTCCTCGGCTGAGAAAGAGGAAACCGCCATCTGCACAAGAATAAAGGAAACTATAAGCATGCTGAGTGCTAAAAGTATCAGCACATAATGCTTGATCGAAGGAAGTCCTTTATACTTTATCCCGTCACCCTTCTTTCCTTTTTTGCCGGACCCGGAAGTTGCCCGAGTTTCCTGATTGTCAATATTCTCTTCCCGTATTCTCATAGAAATACCTCCGAAAAATAAAATTTCACTTGTTTGATTTTACCAAAAAATGAAAATAAATAAAAGTGTTTTACATATAAAAGTTTGAGAGAAAATGGTAAATCAAGTATAATCGCAGGTAACAATGACAGATTTACAGACAGAAAAACTTGAAATCAAAAAGATCGCCGCAGTGATCTCCGAATTCAACCCCTTTCATCCCGGACATTCCTACATCGCAGAAAAGGCCCGGGAGCTGACCGGGGCTGATGTCGTTATAGCCCTTATGAGCGGCAACTTCGTGCAGCGCGGGGAGCCTGCGGTCTTTGATATGGGAGTCAGGACCGAAGCCGCCCTGTCCAATGGCTATGACATTGTTTTCGAGCTGCCGCCGCAGTTTGCGCTGTCCTCCGCCGAGGGCTTTGCCGGCGGGGCCGTAAATATCCTGGATTCCCTTGGCGTCGACTTTCTGGTATTCGGCAGTGAATGCGGAGATCTGCAAAAGTTAAAGGCTGCTGCAGATATACTTGCCGATGAGAGCGATGCATACAAAACCGCGCTCCGGGACAGCCTGAAAGCGGGAAACAGCTTTCCTTCCGCAAGAGAAAGTGCGGTTTTTGCCTGTTTTTCTGCATCTTCTGATCTTTCAGCCGCAGAACTGCATGAAATCCTGCATAATCCGAATAACATTCTGGCGGTGGAATACCTGAAAGCCCTGAGATCAGGCGGCTCCGGGATCACTCCCTTTACCGTGCAGAGGATCAATTCCTCCTATCATGCAGGGAAGGATAATGTAAAATGTGAGGAGTTTGCTTATTCTGCGGAAAGCATACGTAAGATACTATCATCGGGGCTTACGGATCCCGGACGGGAAATAATGCCGGAATATATTGTAAAAGCCGTAAAAACCCATGGTACTGTCTGCTGTGACAGCCTTACTCCCCTGCTCCTCTATAAGCTCCTTTCCGATGAGCTGGAAATCAGTCTTGATAAAGCGGCTGTACCGGAGGATCTTTCCCGTAGGATCGTGAATAACCGGAATTTTTCCGGCAGCTTCAGTGAGTTCTGCGAGCTTATTAAAACGAAAAATATTACATATACCGCGGTGTCCAGACATCTCCTCCACATCATCCTTGATATGGATTACAGATCTGTATCCCTTTGTCCGGATCATATCCGGCTTCTCGGCTTTACAGGCCGCGGAGAAAAGGGGTTAAGCGCGCTTAAAACCCGTTCAAAACTCACTATTTTGTCAAATTCATCGGATATCAATGCATATCTTAAAAATGATGGCGGCTCTATAGCTCCGGAGCAGACAGCCTTCCTTAAAACTTCACTCCGCATAGATCAGAGCTATAATATTCTCCGCGACAGCAAAAAAAGGAAGGAGCATCCGCTCCCTCCCGAAATTTCACGACGTATGGTCAGGGGCAATCAGTCTCAATGAGGGTCAATCACAGAACCGTCCCCTGATTGAGAGTCCCCATGTCTTCAAAAAATGTGCAGAATTATTTAGCGTGATGCTTTATATGCTTGGAAATGCTGATGGAATATCCGCTGGGTGAAACCATCATCGTGGATCTTGAGGATGCGGTCTCCGTGACCTTATCGCCCTGGGAATTCTTAAAGCCATTTTTCTGCAGGAAATCATAGGTTTCATCAAAATCATCCACATTCATGCGAATGGTCGTAATATCCTTATCAACCGGTGCCTGGGTAACATCCACGTGGAATATCTTGCCGTCTTCCCCTGTATATTTCAGACGAACGTTGGTGATACCTTTGCCATCGATGTCGCGCTTTAATCATACTATATCTCCGTCCTTCATTACAAGACATAACATCGTAAGATCGTCAAACTGCGGAGTATCTCCCGCAAATTCATCGACTGCATCCTTGACCTTCTGCATGATGATCTGGGGTGTATCCTCTCTTGTAACCGTGGAAAGAACCGCTTCCAATCTCTCCTCTCCGAACATGCTCTCATCGGAGGCATTGGCTTCCGGCACGCCGTCGGTATATACAAAAAGGGCGTCTCCCGGGGACAGCCTGTATTCCTCATCATCAAATACCATGCCAGGCACCAGTCCAAGGGGTGAACCGTGGCTGCTGTGCATGAGGGAGAATCTCTCTTCCGTGCGGATACCCGGATATTCGTGTCCCGCATTGGCAGATATCAGCTCTCCTGTGGAAATTGTGAGGATACCGTGCCAGACCGTAACGAACATGCAGCTGTCATTTCCCTCACACAGCCAGTTATTTACGTCCCGGAGGATTTCGGAAGGCTTTCCTCCGACTATAGTCCTGTTCTTTAACATGGTTTTGGATACCGCCATGAAGAGTGCTGCAGGAACACCCTTTCCGGAAACATCGGCAATGGTCAATGCCAGATGGTCGTCATCTATTATATAACAGTCATAGAAGTCGCCTCCCACCTCTTTTGCAGGTACAGAGGATCCGAAGATTGTGAACTTCTTATTCTCCGGAAAGACCTGGGGCAGCATCTGCATCTGGATGTTTGTTGCCACATTGAGCTCAGTTGCAACTCTTTCTCTCTCTCCGGCCAGCTTTTCCATTTCCCGGGTATAGCGCTCCATTTCAAGCGCCAGGTTGGAAAATTCATCCGCAAAGGCTCCTATCTCATTTTTAGAACGGATGACGGACAGCTTCTGGGTAAGCGCTGCAGTGTCCTTGGTATTGGAATACTCGGAAACACACTCCTTTACTTTTTCTAACGGCCTCGGAACTATGAAATAGAGACATAAAAGGATCAGAGCCAGAACAAGTATCATCATTACGATAACGTCATTTCTGATGTGATCGGTATACAGCATTTGTTTATAAACCTGCTCTGCTGAGAAGACTCCAAGTATTTCCGCGGTTGAAGATCCCTTATATGCGTTAAACGGCATCCTGGAGCCTAAAAGCATCATCTGATCCGGTGTGGAAAAGGCCCACATCCAGACATCCGCCTTTGCCGCCTCTTCGGTAGTGGCTATGACATTATTGATCTCATTAATATCACCGGCCTGACCGAGAAGGATCTCTTCATCCTCCGGAGCGTTTGTTAAAACTACAAAGGGGTCTTCGTTTTCATCGTCGGTCATTGTAAGGATGATCGCAACTTCATCATCATCACTCTGATACATGCGGAAAAGCTCCAGCATATCGTTATAGCAATAGACCGCAAACCTCTTCTGTTCCTCCGGCGACAGGGATTCAACTTCCTCCTTTGTGACTTCGTCTACAGAGTCCTTTGAAAACAGTAAAAGCAGGTCATCCACATAATCCAGATCGTTGAAAATCTGAGGATCCTCCATTAGCTCATCCGAATTATCCCTCCAGTAATCCATAAGCCAGGTAAGAGACCTGTATTCTTCCAGATTATCCGAAAGGTTATCCATGTAATATTGAAACATCGTGATATTACTGGAGAGTGCCGTTGAGAAAGACGACATTGTGATCATATTTCCCACGGCAATTATTACCAGGGTAAAGAGCACTACAATGACGAGTCCGATCTGAACCACGATCTTATGGCTCTTTTTCCCCTTTTTATTTTTAACGCTGTTATTATCCGCGATACCGCTTTCCGGAATTATATTTTCAGAATTTACGTTTTCCGTATTTTTATTTTCCGGATTTAATCTGTCCGGATTTCCGCTTTCGGTATTTACGCTGTCAATCGTTTCCATAAGGCGAAACTCTCCTTTATAATATGCCCCGGCATTTATTTCATCCTTCAGCACTTCGCTATGGTTATTCTATCAGAATAAAGGTGGTTCTTCTGAATGTGTCGGCAATACGCATTATGGCTGAATACAGAAGTCCAAGGCTGTAAATGATCAACGCCGTATGTGTCTGTCTGATAAAGATAAAGCAGGCGAGAGCCAGCAGGCAGTTCATGACTCCATGGCTGAATTTCATCCGCCATGGTCCTGAAACGGCCCTTCTCGCCTCCATGGCTCTTAAGATCTCTATTATCCCGGAGAAAGCGTGCACTATAACCAGGTAAAGAAGGACATATATCTTCGGAACATCCGAAAGGGAACCCGTAAGCAGCGCAAGGTCAAAGATAATCACTCCCTGCACCAGCATTATCTTGCCTCCTACCATATGACGCGCCATCGTGAAATAGAAAATGATGTTTTTCAGTCCGTATATGGTAAGGCCAAGCGATAGTGCAAAAATAACGAAGAGATAGGCAGAATCACTGGGATCAATAATAAAGACGACCGCCACTATAAGCATGACCACTCCGACGATCAGATTTCTTGCTCTCTGGAAAAGTGTCATTTATTTTCTGTGCTGCTCCTTTCACTTATCAATATATGACGCTGTTATCAGCGTTATTTAAACAAATGTTTAGCAGTTCCGACAAGCTTATTGCCGCTCTTATATATTTCATCTATTACCATGCCCTTATGTGCTATGGCGCCCCGGATAAATTTCCCGAGGAAGCTGTCATCCTTTTCGTTTTTCGTTTTCCCTGTGTATTCATCAAAGTATTTGTCAATGGCAAAATCTTCTATCTCCTGCCCTGACATTTCTTTCCCGAAGGCCTTCCAGTCATCGCTCGCAAGGAGCTGCCTTTTTCCGATTATCTCCTTTATCCTGTCTTTCCAGGGCTCGATCGCATCCGTGTCATAGGTATCCTTTTCAAAGGCGGGATTAACTCCGCGGATATACTTCATCGCGTAGATCATCTGGGTAAAGGCCTTTATATAATCAGAGGGATTGTCCTTGGTGATCTCCGCATACTCACCCCAGGCAGGAAGGTATCTGTAACGCACAAAGCTGTAGTCCGGCAGATGCCCGGCCCTTCCGTGGCCTAAGTTCATTATGGAATTCTCATTACTCTGGTAGAGACTGTTCGTGTAAATGCTGTTTTCAAGGTCATCCGGCACAGAGGTCTTGTGAACGAATTTGATCTGCTTTTCCATGTAACCGTCCCCGTCCGGAAACAGCTCATAAAACACATAGTTAGTATTATTTATTACTAAGGAGGGCGTGCCCGCAAAATTCGTATGAGCCCAGGTGTCTGCCAGTACGTGCATCGCGATGCCCACCGACTGCAGCAGTTTATTCTTTGCGAGCTCCACGGTCTTTACCACGAGATCCCCGTTTGGACCGCAGATCAGCCTGTATTTATTGCTATAGTGCTTTATGCAGTGCTTCTTTTCCGCATAAAGGTCCCTTGGCAGGAAATGGAAGGATGACCAGATCCTGGTGATATCCTGCAGACCCAGAGGATCGGTCCTCGCGTCCATCAGTTCCAGCTGCAGCTGGGTGGTGGCCGCATTGGAGGGTCCCTTTATCTTTGCAAGCAGGGTTCTGGAGCACACATCAACAAACTGCGCGCTGTAGGCTATGTCCTGACTCTCTTCGTGGGAGTAGCCCGCAATAAAAGCCGCGCAGTATGTGGCGTAATAGTGAAAATCTTCCTGCATTTTGTAAAATCTCCCGTATTGCTGCCTGTCTTTAACACTCCCGGTCTTTTGCGAAAGCTTTACTGAATCTTATCCGCGTTCTCCGGAATGGCAGCTTTTTTTATTTTCTTTATCCTGAAGGATGAAACGATTACCAATATTAAGATATAGATAGTGGTTATATCCACTAAAAAGGATGCGATCGTTGTATCTATATTCTTAAGAACCTGAATATTATCTATATAGGATGACAGAGATAATACCGAAATCACGGTAATGATGATGGCAGCCGCCAAATAACCCTTTTTATGCGGCTTTCCCTTGGCTGCCCTCATCGCGTTCAGACCGATATACAGATACACCTTCATGATAATGAATGAAATGATGCCAATGACCCCAAGTATTATAACTACCGCGACCACCTTTTCGAAAAAGGTATTGATCTCTGCCGTCTTAAAAATCTCTTTCGCATTAGTGGCTATCTCAATAAGCGCCCTTATCACACTCCAGGCACCTAAAATGACCACGCCGGTCCCGCTGACATTGAGATCATCTTCATATCTTCTCAGCTCGGCTTTTTCACTGTTCATCCGTAAAACCAGTTCCCTTCCCCTCAGGTCCTATGTACTTCGAGCTTCCGAAGGCCAGGATCAGCGTAAACAGAGGGTTCAGGAAAAGAAGCCCCAGCGTAAATCCGATCCCGTGTCCGAATGACTTTGACAGCTTGTGAACATCGATCAGCGTTATAAGGAGACCTATAACAGATAAGATCAAACCGGCTATCTGAAGCATGCCTCCGTTATCTCCCGCGAGACTGGTACATGCGCTGCCGCCGAACAATGTGAGAAGCATGATCCAGAACATACTTCCCTTCCAGGAAATCTTGAATAACACATAGGTGTTGAGGATGGGTATCAGGGATTTCCATCCGGCCTCACCGGCCTTTGTAAAGATCTTCCAGTCAGCAATGACCATGATTATGTACCATACAATACACAACACACCATAAACAGCCATTCCCGCAACTATTGCGCCTGCTACTCCTTCCATTGTCAATACCTCCTTATGATTTTATAGCTTATTTTTCCAAGTTTTACGGATTGTATCAAAACCAGCGTCCTTCATGCTGTGGGCCGGAAGCATTTACTGCATGGCGGCATAAAAAACCTATATGACCGGCAATCCCCTCTGTTCAGAATCTATGTAAATACAGGCTTTGATTTTATCATAACCACGCTGTTTCAGCCGGCTTTTAATTCTTAAAGGAATGTATCGGTGCGGGTATACGGCCTTCCCGGTTTACGAAGTCGCTGCAGCTATAGGGATTGACCGGCATTACGGGGGCATATCCGAAAAGTCCTCCGAATTCAACCTTGTCTCCGGAGCTCTTGCCTATTGCAGGTATCAGACGCACCGCTGTGGTCTTCTGGTTAACCATGCCGAGAGCCATCTCATCTGCAATGATTCCCGAAATCGTGGTATCCGGAGTATCTCCGGGGATCGCGATCATATCAAGTCCCACCGAGCAGACACAGGTCATGGCCTCGAGTTTTTCAAGGGTAATGGCACCCTTTTCCACAGCGTTGATCATGCCCTGATCCTCTGAAACAGGGATGAAGGCTCCGGATAATCCGCCCACATAGCTGGACGCCATTACGCCGCCCTTCTTTACCTGGTCATTTAAAAGTGCAAGGGCTGCTGTGGTGCCCGGTGCGCCGGTACATTCAAGACCGATCTCCTGCAGAATGTCCGCCACGGAATCACCCACAGCGGGCGTAGGAGCGAGGGACAGATCCACTATTCCGAAGGGAATGTTAAGGCGTCTGGAAGCCTCTCCGGCCACCAGCTGTCCGACTCTCGTAACCTTAAAAGCTGTCTTCTTTATAGTCTCGCAGAGAACTTCGAAATTCTTTCCCCTGACCTTGGAAAGGGCGGTCTTCACCACTCCCGGGCCGCTGACACCTACGTTTATAACTGCGTCGGCCTCGGTCACACCGTGAAAAGCGCCTGCCATAAAGGGGTTGTCGTCCGGGGCATTGCATAATACCACAAGCTTGGAGCAGCCTGCGGAATCCCTGTCCGCAGTCTTTTCCGCAGCTTCCTTTATGATCCTGCCCATGAGCCTTACCGCGTCCATATTAATGCCGATCTTTGTGGAAGCTGCTACAACGCTGGAGCAGACCCGGTCCGTAACAGCCAGGGCTTCGGGAATGGAGCGGATAAGGAGTTCATCGGCTGTGGTCATTCCCTTGGCAGTCAGCGCAGAGTAACCTCCGATAATGTTTACTCCCACTTTTTTTGCGGCATCATCAAGGGTTTCTGCGATCGTTACGAAATCCTCCGGGGTTTTGCAGGCAGCGCCGCCGATAAGGGCAATGGGGGTTACCGATATCCTCTTATTCACTATGGGGATACCGAATTCCTTCTCGATATCCTTTCCGACGGATACCAGATCCTTTGCCACCCTGGTGATCTTATCGAAAATGTTTTTATTCAATACATCCAGATCGGGAGAGATGCAATCCAAAAGACTAATGCCTAATGTGATTGTTCTCACATCAAGGTTCTCCTTCTCGATCATTTCATTTGTTTCGATTACTTCATGAATGTTTACCATATTTACTCCAGTTTTTTTATTTGGATGCCCGGGGCGTCGTTGAGGAAGCCCGTGACGACGCCCCGGGCTTCTCCAGGCTTTACCAACATTTTTTAGTAAAGGACTCTTCGATTAGACCATTCCGACGCCTGTTTGAGCAAAGCGAATTAAGGAGGATATCAAATCCTGTGCATTTCCGTGAAAATCTCTTCACGCTGGCACTTGATCTGTACCCCGATCTCGTCACCGATCTGGTCCAGCTCATGCTGCACATCATCAAAGGGCTTTCTGGACCTGGCGATATCCACGATCATCATCATGTTAAAATAACCGCTGACAATGGTCTGGGAAATATCGAGAATATTGATGTCGTTAGCCGCAAGATAGGTGCAGACCTTCGCTATAATGCCTACTGTATCCTGTCCGACAACTGTGATTATTATTTTTTTCATTTTTTGCTCCTAATAATATCTTGGCTTATATAAGATTCTTCGCCTTCGGCTCAGAATGACAAATGGTGCGCTCAGTCAGGCGGTGATGAGGCTTCCCGGGGTGTCGCGGAAGGCGATGCCGAGCTCCATCTTCCTGTTTGAATCATGACCGCAGAGCATATTTAACTGCATGCGGACGGTTTCAAAGGCAAGGGCCGCATAGTTATTCTCCTTGCTGAGGTGTCCGAGGAGAACCCTGTTCAATCGTCCGAAGGAATAAAGCCTGGATAACAGCTCTCCGGCGGAATCATTGCTTAAATGCCCTTTTTCACTGAGTATCCTTCGTTTTAAGTAGTAGGGATAGGGTCCGGCTTCCAGCATCTTGATATCATGATTTGCTTCCAATAAGAGGGTGGAAACACCCGAAAGCTTGTCAATGATGTAATCGTCATAGGTACCGAGATCCGTGCATACCGCAGCGGATTCACAGGGTGAAGACGCGCCTTTGTCAAAACAGGATTTAGAGTAAAAACCGTAGCCCACGGGATCTGCAGCATCGTGGCTGATCCTTATGGGATCGATCAGAAAGCTTTTAAGTTCAAATTCATTGTCGGCACTGATCTCATGGAAAAGCGCCGTATCGATTTCCTTAATCTTCGATGAGATCTCTGCGATCGTACCCTTTGTGGCATATAAGGGAAGGTGGTATTTCTTCGAAACAGCTTTTAATCCCGCTATGTGATCCGAATGCTCGTGAGTTATCAGTATCCCGTCCATATCCGACAGGGAATAGTCAATGGTATTAAGCCCTGCCTCTATCCGCTTCATGGATATGCCTGCATCCACCAGGAGATTGGTGTCTTCACAGCCTACGTAAATGCAGTTACCGGAGCTGCCGGAAGCGATACTAAGGAGTCTCATTATACCTCATCCTTCCAGTGAACCTCTATCCTGTCACCCTGCTTTATCGGCTCAGTGTACTGTGCCGGTCTGTCATTTAACAGGGTTTCCACCGATTTGCCCTTCGGCGTCGACAGGTCGAAATCCACATAATTGAAAATATCGACGTAGATATAATTCTTCTTTCCGGAAAGCCTTAAGGGCTGGCCGTTATAGGAAACGATTATCGAATCCTCATCTCCCTTGTTTTCGGTCTTTTCCTCAGCTTTTTCTGCGGGCTTTTCTTCGGATTTCAGTTCGGGCTTCTCTATCGTGTCCTTCGTGATACCCGGGCCGCTTCCGATGGTTCCGCCGTTTACGGCAGCGCCCCGTATCGGATTTCCTATGACGTCAACCGCCGCGGAATTGAAGTTGCCCTGGGCCAAGGCAGAAAATACGTTGTTGGTGCTGACCTCGGGAATGGGATTTCCGTCATCATCGAGAACCGGTTCCTCTTCCAGGGGTTTGCCGGAGATCTTCCTCTTAAGATCTTCGATGCTCCCCGCCTTTTCAAGGTCTGCAGCGTCAATCTTTCCGTCCTTAATATCCTTTTCCTTCTGAGCCTTGAGGTCTGCAAGGCTGCCGTCATGGAATTCTTCCTCAGCGAAAGTCCAGTCTACATTGAAATTGTCATAAACCTCGGTTATGGGAGATGCGATCTCGCGGTTAACGTAGATCTCGGTACCCGCTTCGAGATTTACATCCATGAATTCCAGGATCTGCTGAACGGTGTAGAACTTCAGCATCTCGATCTTATCTCCGTCCTTTATCTCGTAATATCCGCTCTGCAGCTCACCGTTTACGGAAGCAAATTTCGGCAGCTGCACAGGAGTATTATTTACGATAACAGTGATCTTCTCATCAAATTCGGGAAGCTTGTCTATCGTAACCTCTGCTGCGTTTCCGGCAGTGGAGGGGATAACTTCTATCAGATCTCCGCCCTTTATCTTTTCTCCGAGGGAAACATTCATGCCGTTCAGCTTGATAACAGCCGCTTCGCCCATGCCGCCCCTTCTCATCTGGGATCTGCCGTTCACGGTAAATGTAATGTCCGGACCGTGCTTCGGGAAAAGATCCGCATTTGAGAAGCCGGACTGCATGGCAGCATCTGAAATCCTGAGGTTCGAATTGTCGTAAAGCTTTATCTGCTCTCCGTTAAAGGTTACGAATACGAAGTTATTCTTGGAACTGTAGAAATTGAGACAGATGCCGACAGGTGTTACCAGGAGTGAATCAATATTGACATCCTTTACCTGGAAATCAACAGACTTCAGTACCTCTTCGCCTCTTACAGCAACCCTCTCTTCCAAAAGACCCATTTCGTGGGCCAGGAGCTTACAGAAAAGAGGTACCTTTCCGCCTCCGCCGACTACGAATACGGCGCTGACCGGCTTTCCACCGTTAAGCTTCTTTATCTTATCTGAGACTTCACGGGTCATGATCTCTATCGTAGGCTTAACGATGAGCTCCAGCTTGTCCTGATCCGCCTTGTGCTCGAGACCCATGATATCGTGGTATTTAACGATACCCTTGTCTCCTATCTGCTTCTTTATCTCCTCCGCCTCGGTAAAGTCGGTGAGCAGAGCCTTCGCTATGCACTCCGTGATCTCGTCACCGGCGGAAGGTATCATGCCGTAGGCGATTATCGCTTCATCCCTTGTGATACAGATATCGCTGGTTCCCGCGCCCACGTCAACTAAGGCGATATTCAGCATCCTGTATGACTTCGGAATGGCCACCTCCATGGCGGCAATGGGCTCCAGTGTCAGATTGGCAACCCTTAAGCCCGCGGCCTCCACGGCTTTATACAGACCGTCCACCACTTCATCGGGAAGGAAGGTGGCGATCATGTCCGCTCCGATATTATGACCCTTGTGGCTTTCGAGATTGCTCATCGGGTACTGATTCAGAAAGTAGCGTTCAACCGTATATCCTACGCAGTAGAAGTGGATGCGGAGGTCATTATTCTTTACAAAATCAGCATAGGCCTGCTGGGCACCGAGAACCTCCAGGGAATAGATGTCTTCCGGAGTCACATCCCTGTCTTCTCCCAGCTCCTGCTCCACATGGGTGGTAACCGTACGGAGCACTCTTCCTGCGGCTGCTATACATACGTCGGTCAGGGTCTGTCCGATATCATCCTCCAGCCACTTTTTCACGGTTCTGATCTCGTCCGCAACGCCTGCGATATCATGGATCTGTCCATCAAGCATTACCCTGTCTTCGTGCTCTATCCGCTCAAGAGCCACCACATGGAACTGCTTTGCCTGGTAATAGCCCACGGTTCCGACTATTGATCTGGTTCCTATATCAAGGCCGAAAACCAGCGGCTCATTGGTCTTTTTTACACTCTGCATCTTTTGTCTGCCCTTCTCTGAAATCCTTCTCTGCATTTTGACGAATTTTAATTTCGCCTTCTTACCTTCAACCCTTATATCCACCTGTTATCCTGTCGATCTCGTACAACGTACTTTCTATACTCCCTGAATTATCAATGATACGGCTGCAGCTTTCCCTGTAGACCCTATCATCATTCTGGCTTTTCATAATGCCGTCGATCTTTTCATCCGAATAGCCCCGGGATTCTTTGAGCCTTTCTCTCCTTACCTCCGGCTCTGCATAAATATACCACAGTTCATCGCATATTTTATCATATCCGCACTCAATTAAAAGAGCCGCTTCCAAAAAATAGATCTGAATCCCGTCTTCTTCGGCTTTTCTTTTTTCTTTAAGCACATATTCCTTTACGGCGGGATGGATGATGCCGTTTATGCCGGAAAGCTTTTCCTTATCGGCGAAGATGATCCCCGCCATTTTCTTCCTGTTGATCTGTCCGTCGGGAGCAAGGATCTCTTTTCCAAGGAGGGAAAGCACCTTGTTATAAACCTCTTCCCCGGGTTCCATCAGGGATTCCGCTATTCTGTCCGCTTCTGACACGAGAAAGTGCGGGTTTTCCCTAAGATGTTTAAGTATTTCGGATTTTCCTGCCCCGACCCCGCCGGTGATGCCTATGAATAACATGATGTCTGTCTCGTTATAAGATTCTGCCTGCTGCTTCGCAGCCCCTCGCCGGGAAACAAGCTGTTCATATCAATGCGCTTCGTCCCAGTTTAACCCGGTGTTGATGTCTACGATAAGGGGAACGGGAAGATTCGCGGCCCCGGTCATTTCCTTTTCAAGGATCTCCCTTACCGCTTCCTCTTCGCCCTCTGCGGTCTCAATAAGGAGTTCGTCATGAACCTGTAAAATGAGCTTTGATTTAAGCCCCTTTTCATCCAGCGCTCTCATGACCTTTATCATTGCGATCTTTATGATGTCTGCTGCGGTTCCCTGTATCGGGGCGTTCATCGCCACCCTTTCTCCGAAGGAGCGCTGCATGAAGTTTGCGCTTTTAAGCTCGGGAACAGGGCGTCTCCTGCCAAAATAAGTTAGGGCGTAGCCCTTTTCCTTTGCGTCTGCTATCAGATTGTCGAGATATTTTTTAACGTCCGGGTAAGTGATAAAGTATCTCTCTATATATTCCTTCGCGTCAGACCTTGAGATCGAAAGATCCTGCGACAGTCCGAAGGAACTGATACCGTAAACTATGCCGAAATTCACGGCCTTGGCGTTTCTCCGAAGATCGGGCGTGATCTCATCCAGAGGTACATTAAAAACCTGGGACGCGGTTATAGCATGGATGTCCTTTCCTTCGTTATAGGCTTCTATCAGCTTTTTATCCCCGGAAAGGGAGGCGAGGATCCTTAGCTCTATCTGGCTGTAATCCGCGTCTGTAAAGGAAAAGCCCTCTCTCGGAACAAAGACCTTTCTGAATTCACGGCCGGGAGCGGTACGCACGGGAATATTCTGCAGATTCGGGTCTGCGGAGCTAATGCGTCCAGTGGCCGTAACCGTCTGGTTAAAGGTGGAACGGATACGGCCGTCCTCATTTATAAAGGGCGGAAGTCCGTCGGCGTAGGTGGCTTTCAGCTTTGAGTAGGTTCTGTATTCCAGTATGTCACGGATAAAATGGTGCTCCGGCGCCAGCTTTTCCAGTACTTCAGCCGAGGTGGAATAGCCGGTCTTCGTTTTCCTGCCGCCCTTTATCCCCATTTTTTCAAAGAGGATGACACCGAGCTGCTTCGGGGAATTGATGTTGAATTCCTCTCCCGCGCCCTGATAAATCTTAGCTTCCAGCTCCTTTAATTTATCTCCGAGGTTTCTGCTGTAGCTCTCAAGTTCATTTTTCTTTACCGCCACGCCTTCGTTTTCCATTCCGGCCAGCACAAAGGTCAGCGGCATCTCTATATTATGAAGGAGATCCGACATTCCCTTTTCTTCGATGGAGGATGTAAGCTCAGCACCCTTGTTTGATGCGAGAAGCGCAGCTTCCCTTATATCCTCCGGAATGTCATAGCTGCTCCTCAAGGGGTCGATCAGATACTCCATGACCTCAATGTCAAAGAGTTTTTCCGAATAATCTTCCAGTACATATTTATATGTATCCTTCAGCCTTACGGTGAAGACCGGTCCTTCATGCTTTTCAGCGAGGGACTGGATATGGGCTTTTAGATACATGGGGGAAACAAAGCCGTTTAACGGGATATAGGCGGCCCTGTCCGCGAATTTCATGGCGACAGCCGTGATCTCCTTTGTTTCCGGATCGATATCAAGGGCAAAGCTCAGCTCTCCGGACTTTACAGCGTCCGCAAAGACCGCTTCCACAACACCGAGATCTGTTTCCTCGGTAAATATGCTTATATCCTTATTTTTCTCTTCCTCTGCAAGCCCCCTGAATTTATAAAGGAAACTCCTTAATTCCAAAGTCTTTACGGTCTCATAGGCTTTTTCGGTCCAGAGGCTTTTATACTCGGCCTCTTTTTCATCCAGCTCTATATCCGCATCGGTATTGATGGTTGCCAGCTTTTTTGAAAGCACTGCAAGATCAAAGTTCTCTTTTAAGGACTCCCGGATGCTCTTCTTTGTGATATCTTCGATATGGATCTTTATCTCATCGATATTCTTATAAAGAACTAACAGCTCTTCGGCGGTCTTTTTTCCGATCTTCGGAACGCCGGGAATATTATCGGAAGAATCCCCCATAAGGGCTTTTAATTCTATTATTCCCAGGGGCTCCACCTTGTACTCTTCCAGCACGTCCTTCGGATAGTACTCTTTTACCGTGGTCTCACCCTTTTTGGTACTGGGAAACAGAAGCTTGATATGCTCTGTAACGAGCTGCAGAAGATCCCTGTCACCAGAGACTATCGTTACTTCATAGCCTTTTTTCTCCCACTTTGCGGCGGTGGTTCCGAGGATATCGTCCGCTTCCAGTCCTTCCTTCATAAGGACGGGGACGTCCATATCCCTAAGAAGCCCCTGCAGCAGCGGGACCTGGGCTTTAAGCTCCTCGGGCATGGGTTTTCTCGTCCCCTTATATGCTTCATACATCTCATGTCTGAAGGTGGGGGCGGAGGTGTCAAATGCCACAGCGAAATAATCCGGATTTTCATTTGAGATTATCTTCAGGACGATATTTAAGAAGCCGTAAATAGCGCCGGTATGGACTCCGGCGGAATTGGTCAGATCCGGCACCCCGTAAAAGGCCCGGTTTATTATGGAATGTCCATCTATCAAAAGCAGTTTTTTCATGTCCGGATCTATCCTGTTATCGTCATAATAAGCTGCACCGCGCCCAGAATCAGCAGGGCTCCGGAAAGCAGGACAATGCTGGTTTTCAGTCTGTCTATCATAAGAACATGCTGTTCAGACTGATACAGACGCTCCTTCAGTTCTTCCTTCAGATTGAAGTTGTGGCCGTCCTCCAGGCTTTTTAAGCCCTCATGCAGAAGGTAACGCACTTCCAGCTCATCCATGCATTCACTGCAGTCTTTCAGGTGGGTGAGCAGGAGTTTTGTGTCGCGGCTGCTTAAAGAGCGCTCCAAATAAGGCTGGAAAAAGCCTTCCACATCCTTACAGCTTATTGTATCTTCTTTACTACTCATACAACTAGTTATTGTACCGAAATATGCTGATATATGCAAGATATTGATGATACAAAGGCCAAAAGTCAAAATGACGTTTGAACCTGTTCAAATCGGCATTTGACTTTGGGCGTTGTATCGAAACATTTGGATGGAAACCCGTTATGTACGATGAACCCTCTGGTTTAGGGACGCTCTTGCTCCGGGACAAAACAAAGGTAGTGAGCGTAATCTGCCTGCATATACTGGCTGGAGATCAGGTGAGATATTACTCTGCATTTGATGAAAACAGTAAACTGCGATAGACTTAATGGGATATGAAAATCGTGAAGAAACATCTTATCTTAATACTGTGTGTGGTTTCGGGCATCATCATCGCCTGCTATGGACTCCATGCCTTTAAGGTAAGATCCGCATATAAAAATATCGTAATAAACGAGGTCTGCTCCGATAACCTGTCCTGTTTATTTGACGAAAACGGCGAACATCCGGACTGGGCCGAGATTTATAATAAGGGAAACGACGCCCTGGATATCTCCGGCTGGTACCTTTCCGATTCCGATGACCGGAGAAACCGCTGGACTTTTCCAGAAGGAACAGTTATACAGGGGAAAGGTTACCTCACCGTGTTTATGGATGGAACCGCAGCGGCTGAACCTGATGCTGATGAGAGCTTTTCTCTTACGAACTATATCATGACAGGCGATGCGATCCCCGAAAAAAGCACCGGCCTTCACACCTCATTCAGGCTTGCGGATGATGAGACCCTGTATTTGTCCGCAAGAAACCATATGAATGTGGACAGAATAGAGCTTATCCCCTTAAAGTATGACACGAGCTATGCCAGAGTGTCAGACGGAGAAAGTGAATTCAAAAGACTTACTCCCACCCCCGGAGCCTCCAATTCAGAAGGAAAATCCGTTATTTATCCTACCCTTTCAGAGCCGGTGTTTTCGGTTGAAAGCGGCGTATTTGATGAGCCCTTCGACCTGGAGATAAGTTCGGATGAAGGGGATATTTACTACACCATTGACGGTTCCGATCCCACGGTTAATTCCGAAAGGTACGAAAAACCCATACAGATCTATGACAGAAGCCGGGAAAACAACCGGTATTCCGCGTTAAAAGAAGTATCCGTAGAACTTCTTCCCTATATTAATTACAAATATGAAATCCCTAAAGAAACAGTTCCCAAATGCTTTATAGTTCGGGCAAAGGTTATTGCCGAAAACGGCAGTGAATCTGAAACCGTTACAAAAAGCTATTTTAGTACGGATGTCGACAAGCTGTTCAGGGGCATAGGGCTTATTTCTCTTGTTTCCGATCCCGAAAATCTCTTTGACTATAAAAAAGGAATTTACGTTATTGGTGAAAATGGCGTTGAGAGCTTCAGAGCCCGCTTAAATCAGGATGAAGCTGCAATGAAGTATATTGAGAACAATCCCGATACGCCTACTGACGGATCTGTGGTAATAGGTAACGTTAAGATGGACGAGTATCTCGATTTTAACTATATGATGAGAGGCAGTTCATGGGAAAGGGAGGCCTCCCTTGAAGTATTTGATAACAGTCATGTTATTCAGTCAGATGAAGCCCTGGGAATCAGGGTTAAGGGTCACCGAAGCTGCAATTTTCCTAAGAAAAGCATAAATATCTATGCCAGAAACGGTTATGAAAATGAAAATATAAAAGCGCCCTTCTTTGACGGGAAAAAGTCACGGCTCACCCTTTTTTCCGGGGCTAATGACCTTATGAGCATTGTACGGGACATTCTGGTAACTGATCTCACTCAGGATCTCGGTTTTCTGTCCCTTGATTTTACAAGGCCCTATGCCCTGTTTCTGGACGGCGAATTCTGGGGACTTTACCGCGCAAGCCGCAAACTCGACTCCGAATTTATAGCTGAAAATTATAATGTTAAGCCTGATGAAGTGATAATAATAAAGAATTCTCTGTTAAGCAGAGGGAAAGCCGGCGATATTGATTATTACAGTGAATTCAGGCATTTTATTCAGCTTGCGGATTTTACCCAGGGCACGGATTACGAACGTTTGCAGCAAATGGCGGATATGGAAAGCCTGATTGATTACTATGCAGCAAGGATCTTTTTAGATGACGGCATGGACTGGCCAAAATCCAACATTGCTTTCTGGCGTACCAGAGACGTCAATAAGAATAACCCCTATGCAGACGGCCGCTGGAGATGGCTGAATTTTGATAACAATTCCAACCTGGACTACGGATCAATAAGTGCAAATACGATTTCCTATGCGGTAAACGGAACAAAGAATTACCACTCTGATGAGATGTTTATGAAGCTTATGCAGAACGAGGATTTCAAAGCCCGTTTCTATAAGCGTTTTAAGGAAATTGCCCTGGAAACATTCAAAGAAAATAACGCCATAGAAAGGCTTGATTCCTATGCAGATGAGATCCGTCCCTATATGGAATCCGAATACTCAAGGTTCTTCGGAAATAAATACAGTCTCGATGATTTTGATAAAGATATAGAAAATATGCGGAATTACTTCAGGGAGCGGGCCGATTATATCCTGCCCATGGTGGAAGAATTCTGCAGATAAGCTAAATGATCGTAGATATTGCGATAATCGGCGGGGCTGCGCTTAATTTGAGCAGGCTTTATTCACGTATTCCGTTATATAGTCTCCTCTCATTCGGAAGAAGTTTTTCAGGCCTTCTGCTTCCGTAATGAAGTGATCCGGACTTATCCTGTCTCCGTAAAATCGTCTGTAAAAGCCCTTCATACCGGAAGACATTTCCGCTGTGAGCCTGTCAATCTCTTTATCCGTACGTTCTGCAGCAAAATCCTTTTCTTTCAGTTCCGCTATACGTTCGGCAAATCTTTTTCTGAATATCGGGCTTTGGATCAGGGCTTTCATGATGTAGTTCTTTTCCAGAATCTCCGACATGGTATCGGCGTCATACTTTTCCTTTTCCATGGATACGGAATTCACATCAAAGAGCATCCATCTCCAGCGGCAGTCACCGTATGCGCCGGCTTCCTTTTCCTTTGTGCGCCAGAGAGCAAAGTTGCTTCCCGGCCAGTCATTGGTGTGCTCGATATATATCTGCACTGCGAAATAATCTATGAGGCTGTCCATATCAACCATTTCGCATAAGGTTTCAAATTCCCTGTCCTTCGTAAAATCGGTATTGTTTATAAAGGAATTCAGGCTGTCGTACAATTCCTTATCTTCAGGCGATCCGACCTTTACCCGGTCATTTTTTATCATGACGATATTTTCACTGTTTACTCCATAATGACGGGCGATATAGTCCCGGCCGAATTCTTCGCTGAGACGGCAGATCCCCCAGTATTCCCCGTTAAGGAAAACAAAGCAGGGCTTCGAATCCAAAACCGATATTTCCCTGTCCGATGCAAGGATTGCTGCCAGGGGGTCTTTTAACTTGGTATTTATATCATCACCTCCGCTGGACAGAACTATGCTCTTTTCCTTTTTAAGGCCGCCGAGTCCCAGTCCGTCGAAAGCATCTTTCCCGTAGGCGCTTCTTGCTGTCAGCTTTAAGCTCTTCTGGGCAAAGCCTCTCGAGCCGCCGCCCTTTATTCTGGCGCCGGTATCGGAATCAAATACCAGGCTCTTATTTTCATCAAAGTAACTTACATGAACCTTTCTTTCGGATTCTCTTCCCCTGTATGAATAATTACCGGGAGTCCACCACCAGATGTCTTTTTTGTCATAGCTTTCCTTTTCATTATTATCAATATAGGCTTTATACCTGTCCCCGAGCACATAAATGCCGCGGCTGTCTGAGAAAAAGTCGTCCGGGTCAAAGGTGAGGGAGATCACCGGAGTGTCCGCATATTCCTTTTTATCATTAAAGCCCACAAAAAAGCTTCTGCTCCCGGTATCGCTGAATCCGCCCTTATCATCATAGGCTTTTGCCTTTACAATAAGAGCCTTATCCACATTGTAGTCCGGGAGGCTGTATTTCAGAGGTGATGTGTATCCTATGGAAATATCCTTTATCGAAGAATATATGTTGGGATTAGCGCTGGCATCCTCGATAAGGATTGGATCGGTATAGAGATAAGACCCCTCATCCGGCTCGCTGCCGTCAAGGGTGTAATAGATCTTTTCGCCATTTTCTGCGGAGAGCGACAGGTAAAAGGGTTCATCATAGAAACCGCTTTCAGTTGAAAATGAGGGGGTTTTTAACTCGGGATAGCTGATCTCCAGATCTGAATTCTCCCCTTCGGGCGTAGGAAGGGTGCGTCTCCATTTTCCGTCATCAAATCTGGAAATACTGGTATCGTATTTTATTCCGGGAACCGGTACATTATCGATTATGGTTCCGCTTTTTTCAGCGAGGCAGACGTCATTTCCCTCATCTATTCCAAAGGGCAGGGAAATAACGCATATAGCCCCGGCAGGGATCTTTATTTCCGGCAGTCTGTACTGTTTTTCCACGGTACCCCTTGAAATGGAATAATCCTTCAGATCGATCTCTGCATCGGATGTATTCTTTATTTCCACCCAGTCCGGGGTTCTGCCGTCCTTATCGATGTAGCAGCTGACGTTCTTGGAGCATACCTCGTTCAGTATTACTCCCGAAGCTTTGTTAAAGTAAAAAATACCCGATACGGAAAGCCAGAGAATAATTGCCGCAAAAACGGCTATTAAGGATATTATGAATATTTTCCTGTTTCTGATAAATCCCATATCAGAACATTATAACAGCTTTTTTCATAATACTCATTTCAATATATTTCATGATTCGGACGCCAAAAGTACTGAATCACTGTTTTGATACAACGAATTGCTCCGTTGCTTTCAGCAACTCTCGCAATTCTACAACACTCGCAATCCGCTAATTTACTACGTAAATTGCTACTTGAACCGGGGCACTGCCGCGCTTGGCGCGTCAAAGCGTGCCCGAAAAATGTCCACTGGACATTTTTCCGTGTTGTTTGACGCCCAAAGTCAAATGGCTTTTTGAACAAGTTCAAACGCCATTTAGACTTTTGGCGCTTGTATCATTTCATTTAAGGGAAGACAACAGTCCTTCGCAACCCTTCCTGATATCCCTGTATGCTTTTTCGAAATCCCTGGTGTACCAGGGGTCCTCTATCTTCGCATGGGGATCATCGGTATATTCCATCAGATAATGGATCTTTCCCTCTGTATCCTCGCCGAGAATGCGGCTCAGATAATACATATTCTCCTCGTCCATGGCGATGATCAGGTCGAATTCATCATATTCCCGGCGTTTAACCTGTCTAGCCCGGTGGGAACCTATGGGGATATTGTGGTTTCTTAATGCTTTTTCCATGGGCGGGTAAACGGGATTCCCGATTTCCTCTGTTGAGGTGGCAGCGGAATCCACATAAATTTCTGATTGCATTCCCTTCTCAGCTATCAGCATTTTCAAAATATATTCTGCAGACACTGATCTGCAGATATTGCCGTGGCAGATGAATAATACTTTTATCGGCATTTCTTACCTCCAAAACCGCATCAAATTGCTCCAGTTTGCGCCGGATTGCCAGGCTGCTGAAGTTCCAATCATTTTACAGAAAATCGGGCCAAATGGCAAAGTCGCGCAAAGTGTGGCAAATCTTGGCCGTCAATCGTAGTCAAAACGTAGTTTTTTATAGGGTCAAAAACTACTCGCGCCCCGGTTTGCAAGAGAGGGGGTGCATTTCTCGCAGAGGGGGGTGCACTTTTTATAAGTTTTTGGCAATTTTAAATACTTTTCTTAGATACATATCAGCATTTTTATCCCGGTTTGCATCATTACCATAGCCTCTGGTCATCTCATCAAAAGCATATACTTCGCAGGTTTTTGCTCTATTTCTGATCCGGTCACCAACCATAACTGTCTTCATTGCTTCCAACTGTTCTCTTCTTACCTCATCTTTTAGTGACCCACC
>JAIKXV010000036.1 GCA_024683935.1 Lachnospiraceae bacterium
TATGAGATTCGGCATCTCTATGACGTCCTGGTTCCTCTGGAAGCTCATCCGCATGGCTTTCCCACTGTAGACTGGATGTATCCGGTTCTTTTCCATGTTGTCCTTCACCCTCTTTTTTATGCAGTTTATAGTAACGTGTGGTTAAAAATGGGCGCAAAAAAAGCCCATGAAACCACGATAGTGCATTTTGCATAGTAACACGGGCTTTTACAAATGTCAATTACAAATTTCAGAACGGACGCAGGAGCATCATCCCGTATCCGCTTTCAGAAGGTTTTTCTTACTTAAGGGTAACCTTAGCGCCTTCAGCCTCAACCTTCTTCTGGATGTCCTCAGCCTCTGCCTTGTCAACGCCTTCCTTGATCATCTTGGGAGCGCCGTCAACCAGATCCTTGGCTTCCTTCAGTCCAAGGCCGGTGATCTCACGAACAACCTTGATAACCTTAACCTTGTTGGGACCTACTTCTGTAAGCTCTACGTTGAACTCGGTCTTCTCTTCAGCTGCTGCTGCGCCGCCTGCACCTGCTGCTGCAACTACAACACCTGCTGCTGCAGATACGCCGAATTCCTCTTCGCATGCTTTTACCAGCTCATTGAGCTCAAGTACGGAAAGGCCTTTTATAGCCTCGATAATTTCTTCTTTTGTCATTTTTTGATTCCTCCGATATTAGATTAGTAACACATAAGCATTGCGGCTTTTATTCTGCCGGTGCTGCTTCTTCTGCGGGTGCTTCTGCAGGTGCTTCGGCAGGAGCTGCCTCTGCGGGTGCTTCCTCTGCAGGTGCTGCCTCTGCGGGTGCTACATCGCCACCCTCAGCCTTTTTCTCTGCGATCTGTTTGATGACACGTGCAAAGTTCGTAATAGGTGACTGCATGGATCCAAGCAGCCTGGAGAGCAGTTCCTCTCTTGAAGGAACCTTTGCAAGTTCCGTAAGTGCTGCTGCATCATAGTAGTTTCCTTCTACCACACCGCCCTTCATTTCCAGCACCTTTGCCTTCTCGGCAAACTTTGCCAGTATCCTGGCAGGAGCTGTCACGTCATCGGTTGCGAGCGCAAGAGCAGACGGCCCGTCGAGATGGGGATCGAGCTGTGCAAAGTCTGTACCCTCAAAGGCACGTTTCATCATGGTATTCTTGTAAACCTTGTATACCACGCCGGCTTCGCGGAGCTGCTTTCTGAGAACAGTATCCTGCTCAACAGTAAGTCCCCGGTAATCTACCAGGATGGCCGCCCTGGCATCCTTGATCTTGCCTGCTATCTCATCCACAACAGGCTGCTTCAATTCTACCTTTGCCATTAAGCTTTTCCTCCTTTAATTATTTCGGGCACGGCCTTTTTATTCCGGCTGAACCGGAGGCCTGTGCCATGTCACCGTTCTTGGGATCGATGACAGGAGCCGAATTTTCGTGAAGGGCAGGGCACACTGCCACTTGTCACCGGTCTGTGACCGATGAGTGGAGCACGGACTTTGATGCCCGTGCTTCGATTCAACGAAAAAGGGCTCACGCCAAAGAAGCGGAGCCCATAAAAGTCCAAATAAACTCTTATCTGTCCTCGGCAGGCGTACATGCTGCACTTATGCGTTTCCGCACCTGCTGTCTTCGGCTGCCCATTTTTAAGGGCGAAGAGAAGATTATCATATCAGATCACCGGTGTCAAGGGGTCAGACTGCCGTTTTTCTCATAAGCCAGACTGCCTTTTTTGTCATAAGCCTTACCGATCCGGCTTACAAATTCCTTTACCGGAAGCGGTTTTGAGAAATAAAAGCCCTGGATATAGTCACAGTCAAGCTCCGAAAGGAGGCTCACTTCCTCCTCCGACTCGACTCCTTCCGCCACCAGTTCCTTATCTATGTCCTTCATCATCCTGATGACATTCTTTATTATCTTCTTCCCCGATTCCGTGCCGAGATCGTCTATGAGTCCCTTATCTATCTTTATTATCTTTAAGGGCAGCTTGGAAAGCCTCTTTATATTGGAATATCCCGTGCCGTAGTCATCCAGGGAAAAACTGTAGCCCATTTCCATCAGCTGCCGTATGTTCTTTTCCCCGTTCAGTCCCATATCATCATAGCTTGTTTCCGTGATCTCAAAATTCACCAGCTCCGGGCTTATCTCATACCTGTCCCCAAGCTCCTTTACCCTGTCGGGAAAACCCTCCTGCAGGCACTGTGCCACGGAGAGGTTGATCTCTATATAATCAAGTCCCATGGCTTTTATATCGTTATCGGCGATAAAGCGGAAAACAGATTCCAGTACAAAATCCCCTATGGGAGGCATAAGTCCCATTTTTTCCGCCGCAGGGATAAATAATCCAGGAGGAATGGGCCCGTATGTATCATCCCAGAGCCTGACCAGAGCCTCGGCGGACTTATACCGTTCTTCCTTCAGGGAATAAATGGGCTGGTAATACATCTCAAATTTCTTCTCGGTAATGGCTTTATTCAATATGACATCCATGCGGGTCCCGATCTCGTAGTCCGTCGTACCCACAAACTCCGTGGCTTTTACATAAACCTGTGCCGGAGGGATAAGGTTTGTAAATTCGTGTCCCAGGCGGATGATCTCTTCCTCACTGTCTGCATCCCCGGGATACATGATGGAACAGATCTGTCCCTCCATACGTACTCCTGCAGCCTCGTATTCCCGCGTGTCCTCACTTACGATCTGTCTTAATCTGTCGAGGTCCGGAAGGATATCATATTCCTCGCTCTCCCCCTCCAGGACGCAGTAGAGGGTGCCGGGTCCTTCATAGAAAAGCTCGACACTGTCATCTATGGAGCGTAGGAATGAGATAAATATCTCCGCGATCTTCCTTACATAATGCTGATACGCCTCTTCCCCGATGTATGCCCTTATATTGCCTCCGTTCATATAACGCAGGACCAATATCTGCACCGGATGCCTGACCGTTACTACCTTATGAAGCTCTGCCTTGTAGGCCTGCCAGCCCGGAAGCCCTACGGAGGTGTCCGTGATCTCCTCCGGCCTTAATACAAGAAGGGTTGTCATCAGACAGGATATGGCCGAGGAATACATTTCCACAAGCCATCTCGGATAGAGGAACTGCCAGAGAACCGCCAGAAAGGTCAGCAGATACATGGAAAGAAGAGCCATCCATATCTTGGTCTCAATAAACTTTCTGCAGTAAACAAGGTATGCACTGCCGAAAACAGCATAGATCATGGCTACCAGATACAGTAACATGATATACGGTCCCCTGCTGTATCCGGCCTCTGCGCTCACCGTATATACCTTCCGGTGAATGGGATTGGTAATGAGCGCCAGCAGAACGATAAGCTCCGGGACAAAGAAAAGCACGCGCACCTTTTTGCTCTTAAAGCGGTACATGGTCCTTGTATATGTAATGATAAACAATACATATATCACTCCGCTTATATTCCTCAGTACCAGATAGGCAAAGGACATGACGTCAAAGAAGAAGAGCTCTGTTTCCGAAAAGGGCAGAAAGGCGCCGTAGCATTCCGACAGGATATCGATGATCGTAGTCAGGGTGAGAAATACGGTAAGAAAAATATAGAGCACATTGCTGGACCCCTTTGTGGTCTTACGCACGAAGATCGTAAAGATTATCAGTAAATATATAGGAAGAGCACAATAGTCAAAGAATAATATCTGTCCCATAATACTTTAATGCCGTTGATGACATAAGTTCACTGTCACCGGCGGACCCCCTGAACTGTATTATATCAGTTTACCGCCGCTTTACAACTGTTTACTGTCCGGATTGCATTGGACATCGGGTTTATGATATCTTTTAAGACATGAGAAAACCGCTGTTTTTAACAATAACATCACTTGCCCTTCTGTTATGCTCCTGCGAAGCAGTATCGGAAGCCCCTGTTTCTCCCGGGACATCCGGAAAGCCTGCCGCCGAAGCCCCCATAGTACTTGACGACTCCGGAAGATCCGCGGAAAAGGAGGCTCCCGAAAAGGAAGAGGGCGGTGTCATCAATATCCCCGTGGAGGAAACCCTGCCGGAACCTCCGTCGGAAGAGACCGTTCCCGAAGAAGAGGAACCCCCTTCATTTGAAGGATATGTCCTTTCCGAAGAGGATGTGTCCGAAAACGGTATCTATCTAAAGAGCGTTAAGGAACCCGGAAGGGTGGTGATAGACTTTGCCGGAGACATCAATTTCGATGACAGATACGCCATCATGAATTCCCTCCGGAGCAGGGGCGGCGAGATATCCTCTTCCATCGATCCCGTTCTTATCAAGCGGAGCAATGATGCGGATATTTTCATGATAAACAACGAATTCCCCTACAGCAACAGGGGAACTCCTCTTCCCAACAAAAAATTCACCTTCCGGGCCAGGCCGGAAACCGTCCGCTATATGAAGGATCTCGGAGCGGACATCGTGAGTCTTGCCAACAACCACGCCTTTGACCACGGGGAGGATGCTCTCCTTGACACCTTTGACACCCTTGACGGGGCAGGGATCCCCTATGTGGGAGCCGGGCATGACCTTAAGGAGGCAATGCGTCCGGTTTACTTCATCGCCGGGGGCATGAAGATCGCCTTTGTATCCGCAACCCAGATAGAGCGGAGTCTCCCGCCGGACACAAGGGAGGCCACGGAGGACAGTCCCGGGGTCTTAAGGACTCTGGAGCCTGATAAGTTCCTGACCGTTATCGGAAATGCAAAGGAAAACAGCGACTTTGTCATTGTTTACGTCCACTGGGGAAGCGAAAATACAAACGTGTACGAGTCTGCCCAGACAGAGCTGGCTAAGGCCTATGCCGATGCCGGGGCCGATCTCATAATAGGGGACCACCCCCATGTACTCCAGGGGATCACCTATATAGATGATGTTCCGGTATTCTACAGTCTCGGGAATTACTGGTTCAGTTCCAAAACGCTGGACACCTGCCTTGTGGAAGCGGTAATAAGGGATAAGAGACTGGAATCACTGCAGTTCATACCCTGTCTGCAGAAAGGCTGCTACACCCACGCACTTTCTCCGGGTTCGGGGGAATATGCGGGAGTACTGGAAAAGATGAGAAACTGGTCCACGGAAAATGTGGATATAGACGGAGAAGGATTTGTAAGAAAAAAATGAGAAAACGTCTCAAAAAGGCGGTTTTCCATTGAATGTTTCTGTAGTATACTATGGTACAAACGCTAAAAGTACCGGATCACGGTATCTACAGGAGAGAGGATCCATATGTATTATTCTGCCATTGGCCTTCTCGCATTTTTGATCCTAATCATAGAAAATCAGGATATACTCCTGAACCGGAACAAGGCTTTCAGTATGCCTGCATGGAGAGTATACAGACAGTTTCTTTTTTCGGTGCTTTTCTTTTATGTCACGGATGCCTTATGGGGTATGCTGGAAAGCATGAAGCTTCCAGGGCTTCTTTTTGCCGACACGTCTGTTTACTTTATCACCATGGCCTGCGGAGTACTGTTATGGACACAGTATGTAGTCACATATCTGGAAGAGGACAGCGGGTTCGGAAGGTTCTTCCTGTATTCAGGCAGGGTCATTGCGGGCTCCGTGACGATCCTTACCCTTATCAATGTTTTTTATCCGGTTCTTTTTACAGTGGACAGCAGCTGTGTATATGAAGCCCTCGGTGTAAGATATGCCGTCCTGGCGACACAGATATTGCTGCTTCTCCTGCTCTCCTTCTATTCCTTTTCGTCGATCTTACGGAAGCGGAAAACGGAAACCGACATGGAAAAATACCGTACAGTGGGACAGTTTGGCCTCATAATGTCCATTTTCTTCTTCATTCAGATCTGGTTTCCCTATCTTCCCCTCTATGCCATAGCGTTCCTCCTCGGCACCTGTCTTATCCGCGCCTTTGTTATCGCGGATGAGAAGGAAAAATACAGGGGAGAGCTTAAGGAAGCCGCCAGGATAAAAGATCTGAAGCAGTCAATCTCCTCCCTGCTGGATAACATGCCTGCCCTGAGTTTCTCCAAGGATGCCGAAACCGGGATATACCTAGCCTGCAACCAGGCCTTTGCGGAGTACGCACATAAGAAGGATCCGGACGGAGTTATAGGGCTTACGGATGCGGAGATCTTCGACAGCGTGACAGCCAGTCATTTCATAGAGGATGACCGCATGGCCAAGTCCATGGACGAACCCTATATCTTTTTTGAGGACGTACCGGACGCTGCGGGAAACCAGAGGCAGTTCCAGACCACGAAGCTTAAATTCATAGACGCATCGGGGAAGCTGTGTATTCTGGGAATGTGCCAGGATGTGACTGACACTGTCAGGATCCAAAGGGAAAACGCCACCACAAAGGAGGCTTATGAAAAAGCCCGGAGTACCGGTATCATCTATACACATATCGCCCAGGCCCTGGCCATAGGCTATGAGAATCTCTACTATGTAAATACAGAAAACGAAGAATATATCATATACCATACGGATAAAGACACGGGAATACTTTCGGAAACCGGTCGGGGAACAGATTTCTTTGGATCCGCAAGACAGGAGGTCATGAATTCAGTATATCCGGAGGACAGGAACATCGTTCTGGCTACTCTGGACAGAGAAAAACTGATCGACACCCTTGACCGGAACAAGACCCTTATCACTACCTACCGCATCCTTGTTGACGGCAGCCCCACTTACGTCACCATGAAGATCTCCCGGATGCAGGATGATGAAAAGTTCATCATCATCGGCGTAACAAACGTGGATGAGGAGATGCGGCAGCAGAAAACAGCTGAGAGGATCCGGGAAGAACATATTGCATACTCAAGGCTTAATGCTCTTGCGGGGGACTTTCTCTGTGTCCATATCGTGGATCCCGAAACCGGGCACTATCGCCTGTTCAGCTCTTCGGAAGGTTTCAGCAGCTTCGATATACCGAAGGAAGGGGATGATTTTTTCAACACTGCCCGGGAACGTTTCTACAGTGTAGTATATGATCCGGATCTTATGAGAGTTCTATGCATGTTCACGAAGGAAGAGATCCTGTCGATCATCGATAAGGACGGCATATTCTCATTAACCTTCCGCATGCTCATAGACGGTGAGCCCAAATATGTTCAGTTCAAGGGAGCGATCGTGGAAGATGCGACCGGCGGACAGCTTATCATGGGCATAAATGATATCGATGCCTCAATGAAACAGGAAGAGGACTATGCAAAACAGCTGGCCAGGGCGCAGAAGGAGGCCCATATAGACTCCCTTACCGGCGTCAGGAACAGGCATTCTTATCTGGACGAGGAGGAAGCACTGGACCGGCGGATCTCCGAGGATAACAGCCTGCGCTTTGCCATAGTTATTATGGACGTAAACGACCTTAAGAAGGTTAATGACACAAAGGGACACAAAGCAGGTGACCTGTACTTAAAAGGTGCCTGCAAGGTCATCTGTGATATTTTCAAGAGAAGTCCCGTATTCCGTATAGGGGGCGATGAGTTTGCCGTCATCGTTCAGGGAGAGGATTTCAGCAACATCGAAACGCTTATGGGAAAAGTGGACGATCACAATGCAGAGGCTCTGAGATCAGAAGGAATAGTCATTGCCTGCGGTATGGCCGAATATGATGGTGATGAGACCGTGGCTTCCGTATTTGAACGGGCTGACCAGAAAATGTATGAAAACAAGGAGAAACTGAAGTCCGGACAGTAACCGGGGTAATGAAATGAGGGGTCGTGTTGCTCGTTGGGGTTGAGTCCGGACTTGTGGTCCGGACTCAATTTTGCTTCGCAAAACACTCCCCCTCGTTGAGGGGGAGTGCCATATCGTTACGTGATTTTTCTGAAAGAAAAATCACTCCACTCACATGAGTTTTCTGAACATCTCTTCGAAGTCGGAGAGTTCTGCGTGTCTCGGGTTGCCGGGGGCGCAGGCATCGGCTGCAGCTGACTCGCAAAGGAAAGGCAGATCCTCTTCCTTAAGCTTTTCAAGCTTTGTAGGGATACCTACATCTACGGAGAGCTGGCGTACCGCATCGATAGCGGCTTTCCTGTATGCCTTCTCATCCATTCCGGTGGTATCTACCCCAAAGGCCTCGGCGATATTCTTAAACTTCGTTCCGGTATACTCCTGATTGAATTCCATAACTATGGGAAGCATCATAGCGCAGGCTACGCCGTGAGGTGTGTCATAAACAGCACCCAGGGTATGTGCCATGGAATGTGCGATTCCGAGTCCTACATTGGAATATGCCATAGCAGTTACATACTGGGCAAGTGCCATTCCCTCACGTCCGTCAGGATCATTCTCAACAGCCTTGCGAAGGTTCTTTGCTATGAGCTGTATTGACTCCAGGTTCAGAACATCTGCCAGCTCCCAGGCTGCGCCTGTGGTATAGCCTTCGATGGCGTGGGTGAGCGCATCCATACCTGTTGAAGCTGTAAGTCCCTTGGGCATGGAGGACATCATATCGGGATCCACTACTGCGATGTCGGGGATGTCGTTAGGGTCTACGCACACGAACTTCCTCTTCTTCTCAACATCGGTGATAACGTAGTTTATGGTAGACTCGGCGCCTGTTCCGCCTGTGGTGGGAACGGCAATGGTGAATACCGTGCGCTTCTTTGTGGGAGCAACTCCCTCAAGTGAACGTACATCCGCAAATTCAGGGTTATTTACAATGATACCGATACCCTTACCGGTATCCATGGAAGATCCTCCGCCGATGGTTATCATGCAGTCCGCTCCGGAATTCTTGAATGCCTCAACACCGTGCTGAACATTCTCAATGGTGGGATTGGGCTTGATATCGGAATAGAGCTCGAATCCTATACCTTCTTTTTCAAGAAGATCCGTTACCTTCTTTGTAACGCCGAACTTAACAAGATCGGGATCGGAAGCCACAAAAGCCTTCTTGAACCCTCTGGCCTTGATAAGTCCGGGAATCTCCTGGATAGCCCCGTGTCCATGATACGAAATCCCATTAAGCACAAAACGATTAACTGCCATTACTATACCTCCTCAAAATAATTATATATGGTCTCAGGATAATTAACCCAAGACCCAAGTCAACGAGATGATTTTACTATAAAGTAGCTTATCTTTCAAGGAAATTTAGTTAAAATAACGGTAT
>JAIKXV010000040.1 GCA_024683935.1 Lachnospiraceae bacterium
CCGTGGTTAGTCTGTTCCCACATTCGGCTTCCTTCAGATTCCACCTCACGGTGGACACCCTTGCCTTCGGCTGTATCCTTCCCACTGCCGGGCGGATTCGGGACTTTCACCCTTTAGAAACGTGCGCCGCCAGGCGCACCACCAAAAAACAGATGCAGGTTTTACCGGCATCTGTTTTTTAGCTCATTTATATACATTTTAATTCTTATTGATTACAAATATTCATACATCCTCACAGCGTACTCCCCGAAAAAAGGAAGAACAAGGCTTATATAGCCATAACCTTCATCTCTGATTATACCCCGCTTTAGAAGCCTGTCTCTGTACGGCGAATATTCATTATGCTTTATCCCTGTAATCATCTTTATTTCTTCAGCCTTACCCGTTTCAGATTTTGCAATCCCGTATACGATGAGCCTGTCTCTTTGTGATAATTCTGACCATACTTTTTCATATACGTAATCCTCCAAATGTCTTTTTACATCGGGTATCGCTTTTTTATAATCTCCATTTTCCACCCAAGTATAGTATCCCATCACCTGAAAGGCAAAGGAATATCCCAAAGTCAATTTCGCCATTTGCAGGGCATCGTTCACATCAAGTCCAAAGACCGATCTATAATTCTCACTTATTGTTCCCAAATTCAATGGTTTTAATTCAATCCGCGGAGCACGGTATAGAAACGTAAGATTCTTCTCATTTCTCAAACTGTTGATATTCTCATAAAGACCGGTCATAAGTAAAAACACCGGCAGATCCTTCCTTAATAAGATTTGGAATACACTGGAGAATTCTCTCATGTGCACGTTGTTTACAACCTCATCTATGCAAATGAGAACTCTTTTTTTGTGCTTTTTCAGGCTTTCAAGCATCTTTGTCAGAGCAACCTGTATGTTCGTTATAGGGACACTACCTGAAACCTCCAGTCCTATCCCCCAAAAAGAGAGATTTATACTGGCTTTCTGAAACATTAATGCAAGCTTATTTTCACTTGCCAACTGTTCCGCAAGATCTCTTAACAGATCCGTCGCTGAACTGAGTTCAATAACTATCCATTTATCATCCTTACCAAGTGCAGATGCTACTTCAGTCATAAAGACAGTTTTTCCGCAGCCTCTTAAACCCGTTATCATATAAACAGGCTGTCCTGATTTCTCCGCATTAAAGTTTTCAATAACCTCAGATGACTGTGCCGATCGTGATATCAGTTGATCCGGCTCCTTTCCAAATATAAGCATGTATGGATTCTGTGACATTTTGTTTTTCATCCGAACAACCTCTTTTATCATCTTTTATCACTTTGAATTCATTTATCACTTTTTATCACTTGAACCTAATTTATCACATTTTATCATTATGTCAATTCTATAAAAAAAGCGGACACAGGAACCACTCCTGCATCTGCTTTTGAATAATCATATGTTATCTGAATTCATCACCCCTCAAATTTATACCCCATCCCCCAGATGGTTTTTATGCAGTCGCCCTTTTCTCCCATCTTGGAACGGAGCTTTTTTACATGGGTATCGATGGTGCGGGCATCGCCGAAATAGTCATAGTTCCAGACATTATTCAGGATCTTTTCCCTGGAAAGGGCAATGCCTTTATTGGACATGAAATAGAGAAGGAGTTCGAATTCCTTGAATGAGAGCTCAACCTCCCGGCCGTCTATGGTCACGGAATGGGCAGCCTGATCCAAAACGATGCCGTTTATCTCAAGCTTTTCCTCACCTCCGGCAGAGCCGCTGCGCCTCAGCAGCGCTTCAACCCTGGCAACCAGTATCTTCGGTGAAAATGGTTTTGAAATATATTCATCCGCGCCGAGATCAAAGCCCTGAAGCTCGTCTCTCTCATCACCTTTTGCTGTGAGCATGATGACAGGAACCTTTGAATACGCACGGATCTCCTTTAATACCTGCCAGCCGTCCATCTTCGGCATCATCACGTCCGTGATCACAAGGTCTATATCATTAGCCGTGAAAAATTTATCGACCGCCTCCGCTCCGTCAGCGGCCTCTGTTATAGTGTATCCCTTCTTTGACAGAAAGTCATTGACCAGCTTTCTCATCCTGCTCTCGTCATCAGCCACGAGAATCTTTATCTGATCCATATTACGTATCTGCCGTCCTTTCTCCGTATCAAAGCTCTCCGCATCCGCCGGGAGCTTACTGTATTAAATTCTGCTGTGATCAGTGCCCGTCTCTGTGCATAGAGAACTTATCCATGGGATAGTTCTTCAGGTTGTCCAGTACCTTCCTGTCATCCGCTTTGGAAAGCAGCGCCTCCCTCGGCTTGTTTATATCACTGATATTCTTGTGCCTTGAGGGACCGCCGACGCAGCCTCCGGGACATACCATTCCCTCGATAAAATCTTCCGTCAGCTTTCCGGCCTTTAAGAGAGCCAGTGCTTTCTTACACTCCAGTCCTCCCGCTGCCTTGAAGAGCTTGATTTCCGTAGTATCCTCGCCTCTCTCCTCCATGCACTCTATAACGGCTTTTGCAACTCCGCCGCTGCCGGCAAATCTCTTGCCCCAGATGGATGACTCCTGATAGTCTTCATCGACAGCCTCGAACTTGATGTCCTTTGAACGCATGAGAGCCCTCAGCTCTCCGTATGTGATCACATAATCCGCATTGTCCTTTACGGACTTATCCTGGGATTCAGACTTCTTTGCTATGCAGGGTCCTATGAATACCGTGACGCATCCGGGTCTCTCGGTTTTTAAGTATCTGGACACTGCACACATGGGAGATACTGTAGATGACATATTCTCCTTATACTGCTCCGGGAAATGCTTCTTCAGCATATTTATAAATGCAGGACAGCAGGAAGTAGTCATCTTTCTGCCCTCCTTATAGGCTTCCGACCACTCTTCCGCCTCATATGCTGCGGTCATATCTCCTCCGAGACCAACCTCTATCATGTCGGAAAATCCCAATTTCTTTAAGCCGGCTCTTATGGCGGCCATAGTGATGTCTTCCCCGAACTGGCCCTCTGTAGCGGGCGCACACATGGCTATAACGTCCTTACCCGCCTTTATTTCCTTAATGATATCCACAAGGAAGGTCTTGCTGCCAATGGCCGCGAAGGGACAGCTGTGGATACAGTGTCCGCACTGTATGCACTTGTCCTCATCTATCTTGCAGTATCCGTACTCATCATAGGTGATGGCGTCCACAGGACAGGCCTTCTTGCAGGGACGTTCCAGATGAACTATAGCCCCGTAAGGACAGGCCTTTGCACAAAGACCGCATTCCTTACACTTCGCCGGATCTATATGCATATGGGTATCACCGGGCTTTATCGCCTCGAATTTGCAGCTGCTTAAGCAGGGACGCCCCATGCAGAAGCGGCAGTTGTCCGTAACCGAATAAGCTGATATGGGACACTCGTCACAGGCCGGATCTATAACCTGCACTATGTTTTTGGAGTGGGGATTATATGAAGGCGCCTTGGCATTGGCGAGCTTCACTCTCTGCCTCACGATCTCCCTCTCTTTATACACGCAGCAGCGGTACTCGGGCTTCGGACCCGGTATCATCTTAAGGATGAGCTCCTCCACGTGTTCGGGATCATTCTTTCCTTCCCATTCCAGTCTGCACACCTCTTCCATGACGTTGTGCTTAAATCTGTTCATTCCTGCATCATTAGTTATTATCCGTGCCATTTTCCGTATTCTCCAATCCTAATTCTCTTTCAGCATCACGTACCCGCTGTTCTCTGTCCTTTAATTCCTCTTCCCATTCGGAATACTTGTTAACAATATTATTTTCGTAATTTATGATATTGGGATTATCTGATGTCGTGGCAATAATGAACATGGCAATAACTGCTATGACCAGCACGACATTAAAAACCGCGGAAATAAAGAATCTCTCTTCATAAGGGTTCTTTTTCTTTGCCGGGATGATCTTCCTCTGGGGAAGTTCATTATCCTCGGAAATCCCCTTGCCCAGGGAGTACATCTGATTAAGCTCCAGCGGCTTGATCCTGTCGTTGTCAATGCTTTCGCTGGCTAAAAGATAATCCCTTACTTCCTTCAGGAAACCAAAGCCCACAGGAGTCACAAATATCCTGTTGGACAGCATTTTCTCATAAATAGTAAGCACACTCTCGGGATTGTCCCTGTTCATGTGTGCTTCTATATATGCTATCTTTTTCTGTTCATCCCTCGCCTTATCGGCATCTGCTGTTGAATGAAAATGATATCCGCCGACAATGAGATCGTCTGTATCGGGCATGCTCTGTCCTCTTCCCAATGATAAACTTTGTATATTATAACATAATCAAAAAAGCAATGAAAAGATTCTTCCCTTTGCCCCGAATGACAGCAGCTTCCTGCGAAGCAAAACAGGCAAAAAAAGAACACCCGCTTCAATACAGGTGTTCTGAAGATAATAGCGAGAAAGAGATTCGAACTCTTGACACCACGGGTATGAACCGTGTGCTCTAGCCAACTGAGCTATCTCGCCATATGCCCGCGGGCAATGGGACCTATAGGGCTCGAACCTATGACCCTCTGCTTGTAAGGCAGATGCTCTCCCAGCTGAGCTAAGATCCCATTTTGCCACGCAAACCGCGCAACGGATGTAATTATAAAGAACCACCCCGCTTTTGTCAAGCGTGCCGGTCATTTCTGTCAGCGGCCGGTTTTATAGCAGCTTTATGGCTTCGATATACCTGCCGGTGTTCCGTAGATGTTCCTTACCGCCGAATACCTTAGTCACATAATCCGATACTTCTTTTCTTTCAAAAGTCATATTGATCACTGTGTCCGTCCTGTCTGACATTTCATCCTTGATCTTATCTATCAGAAGGGCGGTATGCTGCCTGAAATCCTCGGGAGAGAGATCCACGGAATTGGTCCAGATGATATTGATGCTGTTTTCCCCGGTATTGCAGAGAAGGCAGCTCGTGTATTTCCCGTTATCTATGCGGGCAGTACTCCAGTCCGGATCATATTCCACGTTATTCACGATTTTTCCAAAAACCTTTTTGTCCGCAACAGAAAGCTTCGAAATATAACCATATCCCTTCTTTCTCTTCTTTGTTTCAATCTTCCTGAACAAGGGGGAACGGAAAAGATCCCCGACAGTTGTCTGATATATATTCTTCCCGGGGAAAAGCTCATATCCCGCACTCATAAAAAACCTGTCAAGCACGTCCCCCTCCGGATATTCTCCGGAAATGCTCGTAATATCCAGATCCTTAAGGGTATTTTCGAAATCCTCCATAAGAGCCCTTCCGCAGCCCTTTCCTCTGTATTTCGGAAGCACATAGAGAGACATGAGGTCTGCAAAGCTTTCATAGACTCTGGCATACAAAGCTCCGGAAGCACTGCCGTCGTCATCGATCGTTCCGAGCCTTATGAGATTTCCCTCCATTTTAGCCGCACTCCCCGGCATTAATGGAAGAAATGCTTTTATATTGTTCTTATTAATCGCAGTAATTATCACTATATCACCCCATCATCTTTGAGACCATAGCTTGTATGGTAGGCTTATTCGGATCACCCGGTTTCTCCGCAGGCTTGTAATGTAACCCGAGAGACTTCATGGCATTCAAATACATTTCTTTATCCTCAGTTGAAACACTTGTATCCAGAAATACCTTATTGTACATTATCTCAGCAAACTGCGTGCAAAGGTACTTATAACAAGCTTTATATGAGGAAAAACCCAATGAACCAAGCAGTTCTTCCCTTACCAGATCCCTGATTGTAGATTTGTCGTAATCCTTAATATCTATTCCCTCAGGTTGAGCCATAATATTAGCTACAGCCGCGTCTAAATTAAGGAACTGGTCCACGGTTTCCTTTTTATTAGCTTTTTTAAGGAAATAATTTGAAATCTTGCCTGCGACATCCAATGTAAGAGCTCCAAGGCCTATAAGCGCTCCGATGGGAGCAAGATAACCCGATATTATAAAGCCTCCTGCTATTATCCCCAAAGTACCTGCTACTATGCTGACTCCGGAACTGGCCGCAGATATCATGGATGCTTTTTCCTGATGATCCAGGAATTGTTTTACCATCCTCTCATCTCTGGTAATTTTTGTCTGATCCTTAGTTTTCAGCGTAGATTTGGATCTGTTGATATCAACAAGCGAACTGACGGAACGTCCAAGCTGAACACCTGCTACCCCGGCCTTTACGAGTCCTGCACCCATGCAGATCGCTCCGCCGGCCAGAGCCAGTTTATCCGCCGTATTCCCGGTAGCCCAGAGAGCATTCTCAGCTACTCCCAGCCATTTGGTTCCCTCCGTTGCAGTCTCCGTTACTGTTGTCACAGCATCTGCTGCAGTCTGTGCTACTGCCGTTGCCGCCTCTGCTACTGCTGTTGCGGAGTTTGTTACTGCCGATACAGCAGATCCCAGCGTTCCGAGAAGACTGACCACGCCTCCGACAACATTTAAAACATCACCGCCGAGATCAGCCCACTGTGCAAACCAATCGGTATACGAACTATCCTTATCTTTTATAAGGTTTATGCCATTCATAACAATTAATGCAGATCCAAGAAGCAGGGATAGTCCTCCCGTAACGGAAGCAGTAAATCCATACGTTGCAGAGGAGGTTATTGTCTGAGAAAGTCCTCCAAAAGAATTAATGGCTCCGCCCGCATAACCAAAGGCTGCTCCGCTGACATTATTAACCCTTTCACTCCACTTTGTTATAGTTTCCAACTTCTGGGAGTCATCTTCATCTTCTTTGACCTCACCTTCATGCTTGTCCGCATTGTTCAACTCATAATCAGCTTTTTTGATTTCCTGTGCATCGCCTAATTTCCGGAGCTCATCAACAAGGGCTCCGAACTCACGGTATTCCTTAAATAATCTTTGGCGCAGAACAGGATCCGCCGCCATATCCGGAGGCATATCCACATGCATACCTGCACCACGGTACAAAAGTACGAGAAGCGACCCCTTTTCCTTTATCGCATTTGCCAGTTCTTCCGCCTTCTGCTCTGCTGTCCTATCCTTGCCCTGGACAGGATCCCGGTCTTTTTCCAGCTGCTCCTTTCTTTGCTTCATTTTAGTTTCCAGATCAGTAAGATCGTCCATAAACTGAACCGCCGGCATGGTGGAGCGCATGGCCATTGAAAATTTTTTCAGGCTCTTCCCCGCAATTTTGGTATGATCCGGAGTGTAATTATAGAGGGCCGTATAAACGTCCGGAAGACCGCCGGTTTCTTCCTTTTCGTTTTCCACAAGGTAACAAACCATCATCTGCTGTTCTATTGGGGCTTCCAGAAGATTGTTCATGAATGCAAATTTCTTCTTTTGGGCTGCTCTTATTATCACATAGCCCTGTACACGTTTCAGCGCTTCTATCTGCTTTTCGGTGAACCGGGTCTCATTATCATTCTTTTGATTTACTTGTGTGTTCTTTTGATTTCCCTGTGTGTCCTTTTCCTTTCTTTTGATTGCATCCACATCCTGAGGCTTTTCCTGCAGGATACGTTTATGAAGCTTATCTTCAGCAGTCGCGAATACGCCGTTATTATAATCTTCATATTGTTTACGAAGCGTCTCTATCTTCTTGTCCTTTTTTGTTGCTGTTTTAATATATTTATTTATGAGCGTATTAAAGCTTTCAAAGAATCGCTGCTTATATATATTAAAGTTCTCCTTTGTAAGCAGGTTCTCATCATTCTGATAATAATCCAGCAGATCAGCATAATGATCCGCTATGCTCTGTATTATCTCGTTAGCGTCTTTGTTTTCTTTCGTAACTGTCTTTGGCGTAAGGGCAGTCTGATATTCTTCCTGTCTTGCCTGAACGCTTTTTGAATCCGACAGACTGATCTGATGCAGCCTTATAAAACTCTGGTAATAATCAATAAGCTCTACATTGCGTTTTGCAGCATCGGCTTCATATAGTTTTGCAAGTCTTATCCTCAGCTCGGTATAAGAAAGTGCCTGCATTTTATCGCGGGGAAGAAGGGAATAATACTTATTCTTCATTATGTTTTCCGCAATATCATAGTATGCCCTGATGTCATATAGGGTTTTAAGCTTTGCCTGCGCTTTTATGATCTCCTCATCAGGTTTCTGGTTCCCCAATTTTGCAAGCTTTTCATTTATTGCATGCTCAAAATCCGGAATCTTCGACATAACGGTTCTTATTTTATCGAAATTCTTAAAAAGCTTGTCAAAGACATTCTTTCCGCTTTTATCGAACATCAGGGTGCTGAGATCAAGTTCCTGAAAAAATTCGAAAGCCTGTTGACTGTCCTTAGCTTTCTGTTCATCGCTGCGTGCAGGCGCACCGGACAGTTTCTTATTATAATCCTCCCTTTTTTGTGTAAGCTTTCTCTGTTCCTCACGCTTTTCCGCAGCTCTGCTCACCCTTTTAGGGTGCTTGTATGAATTTTTTGCTAGTTCAAGCCCTACATCCTTATGAGCCTGTATAACATCATCCTCGCTGGGAGCTGTATCGGGAATTTTAAACTCCCTCTGCTTCATCTTCTCCATTACCGGAGTTTCTATCCCCTGCGTCGTTTTATCAATATAATCAAGACTCATGCCCGTTGTATTCATGAATTCCGACACAGCAGACACAATATTGGTCTCAATATTTACCTGTCTGAGTTTCAGTTCCTCCTGACTTTCCTTACCCATAAAATACCTCTGTTATATAATCCCTGCCTGATGCATAATATCTGCATATGCCATCTTTAATTATCAGGCGTTTCCGCCATGCAGCATATCTACCATTTCCTCAACCGAAATATCGTTCTTAAGAACCGGCAGCATATATCCGAAAAAGCTTTCCGACACAGCCAGGGCAGCATTTACAGCTCTGGATATCTCCTTTATCTGCTCGTCTTTATTGTCCTTTGCGGAAAGAATAGCGGTGTATTTGTATACAAGGTTTCTATCTTCATCTCCTATAGCAAAACTTCCGCAGGGAAGAAGATAATTAATTCTTGCCGATGCCGCTGCCACGTCAGGAGCTGCTTCCGGAGGAACCGTATTTGAAAGAGAGATCACAATGGTAAATAACATGTTCTCCTCATCCTTTATCGGCATAAAGAAAAATTCCCCGAGAACACTAACCAGATCCGGACCGAACTCCGCTATCTCTGCCCTTAGGATATCCATCGGGGCATTGAGCTCTTTTGCAGTAAAAATTGACATTTCCCCGAAATCATCATCCTCTTTAAGCTGCGATTCCAGCACCTCCAACAGTTCTTTCTTTACGTCTTTCATATTTTGTCTATGCCGCTCCTTTCTTTTATCAATATTTTCCGCCTGTCCTGTTCTTATTCATATCTCAACGCATCCACCGGATTCATCTTCGCGGCCTTGTTGGCCGGATAATAACCGAAGAAAACGCCAATGATCATGGAGAATCCTACCGCAAAGAAGATGGCGCTGACCGGAGGTGTGGCCTCATAACCCATCTGCTTCGACAGCACAGAGCCAAGGACACTTCCTATAATCACGCCGATGACACCGCCCACAAAGCAGAGCACCATGGCTTCCACGATAAACTGCACTCTTATGGAGGCGTTGGTCGCTCCGAGTGCTTTTCTGGTTCCTATCTCCTTTGTACGCTCCTGTATGGATACGAGCATGATATTCATTACCCCGATGCCGCCAACAAGCAGCGATATTCCGGCGATAAAAGATATGGCCATGGACATGGTGTTCATTGAGGATGTCATCTCCTCCATGAAGGAAGACATGCTGGAACAGCTTATCTCATAGCTCTCATTATTCCTGTAGAAACGCCTGTTCATAAAGCTCTCTACCTCAGCCATAAAGTCATCCACATTATTGACTTCACTGCCGGTAACAAGCGTCACCTGCTCGTATCTGGGATCCGCATGTTCAAAATCAAAGCCGGTCTTTAACGGAAGATATAAAGTGGTTCTGGTCTCCTCCTCAGATGTTGAAACCCAGTTGGCGGATGCATCATATTCATAAACCCCGATTATCGTATAGTAATAGTATTTATTATTTATATAAACCGCAATCTCTTTTCCGGGCGCGGATGCCGTATCTCCCTTAAACATGTTATTGCAGAAATAGTCGGAAACTATCGCAACCTTTCTGCCGTCCTTCTGATCAGCGCTCTTGAAAAAACGTCCGGAAAGCAAGGTAAGCTTTTCATCTTCCAGCATTTCATTATTTACGCCCTTAATCTCTACATTGGCATAGAGACTGCCATCCTTCGCCTCTGCATTTCCGACAGAGCACTCCAAAAGGAATTTATCCACCTTCCCGGGATATGCTTCTTTCAGGCTTTCCAGCATATTATCATAAATATAATCTTCATCTCCGAGCTCATTGCTTCTGGGGCCCCACTCAAAACGCATTCCGTTATCCATGGTCTCGGTCTCTCTGCTCTTCTGGGAGACACCGATAGTAATATCATTTGCGCCGTAACTGCTCATGGTATCCTCCATGGATGCAGTCATAGAAGTTCCGACAGTCATTATGGCTATTACGGATGCAATACCTATAATGATACCGAGCATCGTGAGAAGCGATCTCATTTTATTGGCCCTGACGCCGTTAAGGGCAAGGATTATATTGTCAAAGAGGAGCATCCCGCACCCTGCCTTTCTCCTATAAATAAACCGTCAGAAAGCGTAAGTATCCTCTCACATTCCTCCGCAAGCTCAGGGGAGTGGGTGATCAGAACTATGGTCTTCCCCTGTTCTTCATGCAGCTTATGAAAGATATCCATTACCTTTCTGCCGGTCTTTGAATCCAGCGCCCCGGTCGGCTCATCCGCAAGGATAAGCGAAGGATCATTTGCCATGGCTCTTGCTATGGCGACCCTCTGCTTCTGTCCACCGGACAGCTCATCAGGGGCATGGTGCATGCGGTCTTCCATATCCACGAGCTGCATAAGCTCTCTTGCCCGGTTCTTCCTCTTTCTGCCCGGAACCCTGGCATACATCATGGGAAGCTCCACATTTTTAAGCGCACTGGTCCTTGCTATCAGATTATAGGTCTGGAATACAAAGCCGATCTTTTTATTCCGTATCTCTGAGAGTTCATTATCCCTGGCCTTCATTACATCAACATTGTCCAGGATGTAACTGCCCTCCGTGGGCTTGTCCAGAACTCCTATGATATTCATAAGAGTTGACTTTCCCGAGCCTGAGGCTCCGACTATAGCCACGAATTCACCTTCCCTGACCGTAAGGCTGATCCCGTGAAGGATCTCGAGCTCATTGGGGTGTCCGATATAATAACGCTTTATTATATCTTTTGCGTCAATTATAACATCACCTTTACTCATTTAGAAACCACCCCTGGGACCACCGGGACCGCCTCCGGGGCCTCCCATCATGCCGAAGCCGAAGTCATCTGATCCCGAAGACGAATCCGGTATCAGAACCTCATCCCCTGCATTCAGCTCATCAGAGATGACCTCCGTATAATAATCAGACTCCAGTCCTTTTTGAACGGTCACCTTCTTTGTCGGCGTATCTGCTGTTGTCATATAGAGCTCAGATGCTCTTTTTCCTATCATCTTTTCGGCAATGAAATTTGCCAGGGGATTACCCGAATAAGTGCTTTTAACGGGTGCAAAACCACCATCCCCGAAATCCTCCGGCATAGAATCCTTATCAAAGCCCTCCGGCAGTGACTCCTTATCAAAGCCTTCAGGCAGTGACTCCTTATCAAAGCCTTCAGGCATACCCCCGGGTTTTTCAGCAGGTATGGCCTCCGACGCATCAACCGCTTTATTCACATAGAAGCTGCCGTCGCTGTCCTCCTCTATGGCGTCATAGGGAACAGCCTTTACCCCTTCCCGGGACTCTATAAGAATGGAGGCCTCTGCGGTCATTCCTATACGGATTCTGTCATCCCTGCCCTTAATGGTGATCTCTATCGGATATTCGGTGGATGAGGACGTGGAGGTTGTGGTCGATCCTGTTGTCCCTGTTGTTGATGAGCTCGCAGGTATGGGTGAAACAAAGGTAAGTATGCCTTCCATCTGATCATCCCCGGTGGCATCGGTTTTGATCACACAGTTCATGCTCTCGCTTATATCCGAAATATCATACTGGTCCACGTTTCCCTTGACCAGATATGTGGAATCATCCTGTATCACACAGATCGTACTCTTCTCTTCGTATTCGTCTCCTTCGACAACCGATACGCTTGTCACCACTCCTGAAATAGGCGCTGTGATATTGCAGTTATCGAGGCTCTTCTCATAATCCCTTATCTTTTCCTCTGCAGAATCATTGGTGGTCATGTTGTTCAGCTGTGTTTCCACTACAGAGGCCATGTTGCTGGAAATGGTGCGAAGATCCGTAACGCCCTGATGCTGCAGGGTTTCAACCGCTTTATTATAACTGTCAATGGAACCCTGTAAGGAAAGCTGTGCGTTCTGAACCGACCTTCCTGCCGCATCCACCGCTTCCTCTGCCGTAGCTATTGCATCCTTATAATCTGAACTGGAATTCTTGAAATTGCCCTCGGAAACGGTACCGTCTCTCTTTGCCTTCTTGTAATCATGATATTCGTCTCTGAGGCTGTCCAGTTCCCGTTCCTTTGCATTCAGGCTGTCTATGGAATCGGCAACCTGGTTCTGCTGCTGCAGATAGTTGTTCATGGCAGAATTCAGGTCGTATTCACCTATGCTCTGATTATAGACATAGTCCTCCATAGCCCAGGCAACCTGCGTATTTGCTTTTGCAAGCTCCAGGGTGGCCTTTGCATTATTTACGGTTATCTCTCTCTCCACTTTTTTGATATTGGATTCGATAGTTGAAGTATCAAAGGTGCAGATGGGATCCCCTACGCTCACATAGTCTCCCACCTCAACGAAGACATCCGTGACCTCGGTATTTGATACAAGGGTGGAAAGGGTACGGCTCTCTGTTGCGGCTATGGTGCCTGTAACGGAAATGGATTTACTGATGTCCTTTGACTCTACCGCCTCAAAATTCTGGGTGCTTTCTGTTGATACGGTTTTTGAAGCCTCTACTGCACCGTATACCTGAAAAGCAGTAACTGCTGCATATATCAGCACAAGAATAACAGCGAATTTTTTCAGGTTCCTTTTGAAAAACAGGAATATCCCGCTTTCCTTTATCTTGCTGAGGTCAGGTTTTTTACCGGCACTGTTTTCCTTTTTTTCTGTTACTGCTTCCTTTTTTTCTTTCAGATCCACAGACAATCCCCTTTTGACAACATTTACAAGAATAACTTATGGAATAATATCAGTAAAATGTGTTTATAATGTGTCTTGCCAAATACAGTCAAGCTGCGCGCAAGGATCCGCGCATCTTGATCCGCCTCCGGCGGACAACTACATCCGCTCTACTTCTCTCATGCCTAATACTTCGATGGAGTATGAGAATATCTTCAGTGTAAATCCAAGCAGGGCGATCCATCCGTCCCTCTTTTCCTCATCACTTTCGGAAAGGATCTTTGTGCCGTGGTAGAAACGGTTGAATTCATTGGATAATTCATAGATATATGCGCATACTCTGTGGGGAGCGATCTCCGCAAATGCGGAACGGATCATGCCTCCAAAACCGGACAGGCTCAGCATCAGCGCCTTCTCCTCCGGGCTTTCCGGTTTTCTAAGTGAAAACGCGGCAGTATCCTTGTCTCCAAATTTCTCCCTGTACTTACGTAGAATGGACTTTATCCTTACCATGGTATACATGATATAGGGTCCGGTATTCCCTTCAAATGAAGTGAACTTATCTATATCAAAAACGTAATCCTTGACCGCCTGGTTGGACAGATCGCCGTACTTTATGGCTGAAAGGGCAATGGATTCGGCGGTATCCCTGATCTCATCCTCATTAAGGCTTATGCCCTCATTGTCCTTCATCTTCTTGTACATTTCTTCGGTCACGTCATTTATCAGGACCTCTAACCGCATAACGCCGCCTTCCCTGGTCTTGAAAGGCTTTCCGTCCTTTCCGTTCATGGTACCGAAGCCGAGGAAATCCAGCTTAGTTTCTTCAGGAACTATCCCGGTCTTCTTTGCAGCCCGAAAAACCTGGGTGAAATGAAGCTGCTGCCTCTTATCCACAACATATATAATCTGCTCCGGGGAATAATCCTTCTCCCTTTCAACCAGGGTTGCGAGATCCGTCGTTGTGTAAAGGGACGCTCCGTCGGACTTTAATATCATGCAGGGCGGTACTTCCTTGCTGTCACTTTCCTCGCTCACATCCACTACAAGAGCCCCCTGGCTCTCATAGGCGTAGCCCTCATCTTTTAATCTCTGCACCATATCTGCAATATAGGGATCGGCATCACTCTCTCCCATCCAGAGATCGAATTCCACATTCAGCCTCTCATAGTTCTTTTTGAGATCGGCAATCGAAAGCTCCATTATCTTCTTCCAGACCGCAAGATTATGCTCATCCCCGTGCTGGAGCTTAAAGGTTTCCTCCATGGCCTTTTCCTTAAATGCCTCGTCCTTTTTTGACTTCTCGGAAGCAAAGGGATATATCTCCTCCAGCTCTGAGATCGTATCGGGGTATTCCTTATTTCTTTCCTTTAATTCGGCAATGATAAGACCCATCTGCAGTCCCCAGTCACCGAGATGGATATCTCCCGTAACCTTATGTCCCAGGAACCTTCCCATCCTTTTGACGCTCTCACCTATGATGGCTGAGCGGAGATGTCCTATATGCAGGGGCTTTGCCACATTGGGTCCGCCGTAATCTATCATTATGTTCTGCGAGGGAATATCCTCAGCAGCACCGCATTTATCTTTGCTGTTCATTTCAGAAAGACAGTCCGACAGAAATCCGTCCTCAACCTTTAGATTCAAAAAGCCGGGTTTTACGACCTCAACGGATGAGAATGCTTTGCTGTCCTTCAGCTTTTCAGCAACGGATTCCGCTATATCAAAAGGATTCTTCTTTTCCTTCTTTGCCGCAGCCATGGCCCCGTTGCACTGGAACTCACAGAGGTCCGGCCTGTTGGAGACCGTGACTTTACCAAGTTCCTCCGGAAGACCGCAGTCTGAAAAAGCCTTTTTTACTTCTTCGCTTAGTTTATCAATTAGATACTTCATGTAAATTATTCCTCTTTTCTATTTATAAGATCCTTCGCTTCGCTCAGGATGACATTTCACGTTCAGGATACTTCATCCCCCATAGAATAAATACAGCCGCAGAAGTCCTGGCGGTACAGCCCGTATTTTTCTGACTGTTCTATGGAATGCTTAAAGCCGTCCTTTTTCTTGAAATCAGACGGCAGATATGCCGCTCCTATATCGTTTCCTATTATTTCCCCGATAAGATTTATCTTCTCCGCATTTTTAAGCGGACTTACGGTCAGGGTCGTGGCAAAGTAGTCAAAGCCGTTTTCCTTTGCGTTAAGTGCAGTTTCCCTCAAACGGAGCGCAAAGCACTTATCACAGCGTATGCCGCCCTCGGGAACATTTTCAAGCCCCCTCACTGTCCTGTAATAGGGAGAAGCGTCAAACTTCTTGATAATGACCTTCACCGGGAGATCCGCTTCCTTTATATAGCGCCTGAGCTCCGCAGCCCTGCGGTCATATTCCTCCTCACTGTTCATATTGGGATTATAGAAGAAGGCAGTAACATCAGCCCAGTCAAGAAGGCTTTCCACCGAGCCTGAGAAACACGGGGCGCAGCAGACATGGAGAAGTACCCTCGGTTTTAGGGATCCCCCCTCATTTTCCGAGCTCTTCCTGAACATATCCGCTATGGCTTCCATTTCTTTTCTGAAATTTCTCTTGTTCATATTGTGGTTATGTCCACAGGCTCCAGGCCCTTTTCCCTGTCCTTGGTTTCCATTGATGTCAGAAGCGCATCCGCTGTATCAAGTGCCGTTAACACATTTATTCCGGTCTCTATCGCCACACGCCTTATCAGGAATCCATCCCTGTGCTTGTCGTAGCCTTCGGTGGGAGTATCGATGACCAGATCTATCTTGTGTCCCAGGATCAGATCCATGACAGTGGGGCTTTCCTGGCTGAGTTTATTGACCTTCAGCGCATCCACGCCGTTTTCCCTAAGCACCTTCGCTGTGGAACGGGTGGCGTAAATCCTGTAGCCCAGAGCCTCAAAGCGCTTTCCGATATTGATTATCTCCGCCTTGTCCGAATCCTTTACCGTGATAATAACCTGCTTATATTTCGGAAGTCTCACTCCGGCGCCAAGGAATGCTTTATACAGTGCTTCATCATAGTTCTGTGATATTCCCAGACATTCCCCCGTGGACTTCATCTCGGGTCCCAGGCTGATCTCGGCTTCAGACACCTTTTCAAAGGAAAATACCGGCATCTTTATGGCGTAATATCCGGCTTCCTTCTGCAGACCGGGCTTGTAACCCATATCTCCGATTCTTTCTCCCAACATGGCCCGGACTGCCAGATCCACAATGGGAATGCCCGTAACCTTGCTGATATAGGGCACGGTACGGCTGGAACGGGGATTTACCTCTATACAGTATACACTGTCATCCGGCATGGCGATGAACTGGATATTTATCATACCGAGGACATTCAAAGCCTTGGCGAGTCTCCCGGTATAATCCGCTATCGTCTCCTTAACCTTCTCGCTGAGTGTGGGTGCGGGATAAACGGATATCGAATCTCCGGAATGGATCCCGGCCCTCTCTATATGCTCCATGATGCCGGGTATCAGTATGCTCTCTCCGTCGCAGATCGCATCAACCTCCACTTCCTTGCCCATCATGTACTTGTCAACGAGTATGGGGTGATCCTGGGCAATGCGGTTTATGATCCCGATGAATTCCATTATCTCTTCATCATTGAAGGCAATCCTCATGCCCTGTCCGCCCAGGACATAGGAAGGACGTACCAACACCGGATAACCCAGGTCATTTGCAGCCTTTACCGCTTCCTCCGCTGTAAATACCGTATGCCCCGCAGGCCTCCTGATACCGGTTTCCTGCAGCACTTCGTCAAAGAGCTCACGGTCCTCGGCCTTATCCACGTTTTCCGCGCTGGTGCCGTAGATCTTTACGCCCATCTTCATCAGGGCTTCGGTGAGCTTGATGGCTGTCTGTCCGCCAAACTGCACTACAGCGCCGTCCGGCTCCTCCAGCCTCACTATGTTTTCCACATCCTCCGGCGTAAGCGGTTCGAAGTACAGCTTATCCGCAATATCAAAGTCCGTGGAAACCGTCTCTGGATTGTTATTCATTATTATGGTCTCAAAGCCTTTCCTGGAAAAAGCCCAGGTGGCGTGTACCGAACAGAAATCAAATTCTATTCCCTGTCCTATCCTTATGGGGCCGCTGCCGAGGACCAGGATCTTCTTCCTGCCGTCGGATTTTAATTCCTTTGACTCATCCTCCGCACCGTATACGGAATATAGATAGGGCGTATAGGCCTCGAATTCCGCAGCGCAGGTATCTACCATCTTAAAGGATGCAGTAATGTGATTGGTTCTTCTCTTGTCCCTTATCAGTTCCTCGGGTTCGCCTGAAAGCGAGGCTATGACTTTATCGGGGAATCCCATTTTCTTTGCGGAGAGGAGCAGTTCGCCGTTTAAAGGCTCCCTTCTTAAGCGGTTCTCCATATCCACAATGTTTCTGACCTTGCTCAAAAACCACATGTCTATCTTTGTGATCTTAAATATCTCCTCCATATCAAAGGAGCGCCGCAGAGCCTCGGCGATGCAGAATATCCTTCTGTCATCCACGTTTTTCAGCCTCTTCATTATCTGGCTGTCCGTGAGATCCGAAAAATCATAGGAAGAGAGGCTGTCAACATTCTGTTCCAGGCTCCTTACCGCCTTCATAAGGGCACTCTCAAAGGAATCGGATATGGCCATAACCTCTCCGGTGGCCTTCATCTGTGTTGAAAGGCTCCTCTTTGCGGTGATGAATTTATCGAAGGGGAGTCTCGGAAGCTTTACCACACAGTAATCCAGCGCAGGTTCAAAGGACGCATAGGTCTTCTTCGTAATGGCGTTCTTTATCTCATCCAGGGTGAAGCCCAGAGCGATCTTGGCCGCAACCTTCGCAATGGGGTACCCCGTAGCCTTGCTGGCAAGGGCAGAGGATCTGGACACTCTGGGATTAACCTCTATAACACAGTATTCAAAGGAATTCGGGTGCAGGGCAAACTGCACATTGCAGCCTCCGGTGATCTCCAGTTCATTGATGATATTCAATGCGGATGACCGGAGCATCTGATACTCCTTATCGGATATGGTCTGGCTCGGAGCCACCACTATGGAGTCGCCGGTGTGCACTCCCACCGGATCTATATTTTCCATGTTGCAGACAGTTATACAGTTTCCTGCACTGTCCCGCATCACCTCATATTCTATTTCCTTCCAGCCGGAAATGCAGCGTTCCACCAGAACCTGGCCGACTCTGGAAAGTCTGAGGCCGTTTGCAAGTATCTCCCTTAGTTCGCCTTCATTTTCCGCGATTCCTCCTCCGCTTCCCCCGAGGGTATAAGCAGGGCGGAGAACAACGGGATAGCCTATTTCCCTTGCAAAAGCAGCTCCCTCTTCTATATTTTCCACAACTAAGGATGGTGCAACCGGCTCCCCGATCTTTTCCATCGTCTCCTTGAATTCCAGTCTGTCCTCGGCCTTCTTTATGGTCTTTGCAGTGGTACCGATCAGCCTGACATTGTTTTTATCAAGGAAGCCGGTTTCATAGAGCTCCATACCGAGGTTCAGTCCCGCCTGTCCTCCAAGAGTGGGCAGCACCGAATCCGGCTTTTCTTTCAGGATGATCTTTTCAAGACTCTTTACAGTCAGGGGTTCAATATAGACGTGATCCGCAATCTCCTTATCGGTCATTATCGTAGCCGGATTGGAATTTACGAGGACCACTTCCGCCCCTTCTTCCTTAATGGATCTGCAGGCCTGGGTTCCGGCATAGTCAAATTCTGCCGCCTGTCCTATGATTATCGGTCCGGATCCTATGACCAGAACCTTTTTTATGTCTTTATTTCTCGGCATATTTCTCCTCTTACTCTCTTATCATCCGTATAAACCTGTCAAATAAGAAACCGCTGTCCAAAGGCCCTCCGCAGGCTTCCGGATGGAACTGCACGGTAAATATCTTTTTATCCCTGTATACCAGTCCCTCATTGGTACCGTCATTCACGTTCCTGAAAGCCGGATATGCAATGCTGTCGCTGACGCTGCCCTCATCCACCATATAGCCGTGATTCTGGGATGTAATATAAACCCTTCCCGTTGAAAGATCTTTTACCGGATGATTGGATCCCCTGTGGCCGTATTTCATCTTCAGGGTATCCGAGCCGGTGGCAAGAGCCATCAGCTGATGTCCGAGACATATGGCAAAGATCGGAATTGATGAATCATACAGCTTTTTTATCTCTTTTATTATCCCCGTACATTCCTTGGGATCTCCGGGGCCGTTGCTGATCATTATACCGTCAGGTTTGAAATTTAGTATATCCTCTGCCTTTGTGTCAGAAGGAAAAACTGTTACATCGCAGCCTCTTAAGGCAAGGGACTGTCCTATATTTTTCTTCATTCCCACATCGAGAAGTGCGATGGAAAGACCCTTTCCGTTCAGTTCCCTGATCACTGAAGGCACCCTTTCCGGCATCAGGGGCTTATCCGTAATGGATGTCTTCGCCCTAACCTTTCCCGAAACAGCGCCGTTATCTTCTATGTTCTCCGAACCCCTGATGAAGGTCTTCTCCTTAACGGATACTCTCGATACCGCATCCCCCACGGTATACTCCTTCATTCTTTCAATAAGGGCAGCTTTGTCAAATTCCTCATTTGTGGTAATGCACCCGTTCATCGTGCCCTTTTCCCTGAGGATCTTTGTAAGAGCTCTTGTATCTATTCCCTGTATTCCGGGAATGTCATATTTTAATAAAAAGGATTGAATGGAAGAATGAGATCTGAAATTAGAATAACGTTCCGATATCTCGTGAACAATAAAACCGTCCGGCCATGCCCTGTCTGACTGCATGTCATCTTCACATATGCCGTAATTTCCGATAAGCGGATAGGTCATGCAGACCGCCTGACCTGCGTACGATGGATCCGTAAGGACCTCCAGATACCCGGTCATCGAAGTATTAAATACGATCTCACTTATTATTTCCCGGTCAGAACCTATATGATTTCCGGTAAAGACCGTGCCGTCTTCAAGGATCAGAAATGCTTTCAAACTTTGTCCTTCCTTTCGCGAAACCTCATGAAAATACAAACCGAAACAGATAAAACCATGCAGACCGCAGCGACGATCCGGCTTACAGGGAAACTAATATAAGGCATCAGCAGCTGGTCGGTTCTGAGTGCCTCGATAAAGAACCTTCCAAGTCCGTAGAAAAAGAGATAGAGCATAAATACCTCTCCCGGAAAAGCCTTATGTTTTCTGTATAAAAAGAGTCCGATAAACAGAATGGCATTCCATATGGATTCATAGAGAAAGGTGGGATGGACCTGAATGTAATCCATACCTGAAACCACATGGGACATGATCTCTTCATTCACATCCGACGCTCTCACCGCCGCCAGCGGAAGCCTCATTGCTAAGAGGTTCTCACACCAGCCCCCGAAAGCTTCCCTGTTAAAAAAATTCCCCCAGCGCCCTATTGCCTGACCAAGGGGGAATACAAGAGCTACCGAGTCCGCCATTTCCAAAAAGCTGATCTTTTTTACCTTCGTATAGATAAAAACAGTTAAAAACCCGCCTATCACGCCTCCGTAGATGGCGAGGCCGCCGCCCCGGGTATTGAATATCTGCAGGAGATCATCCTTATATATGTCCCAGGCAAAGATCACGTAATAGATCCTGGCTCCGATAACCCCGAAAATAATTCCGTAAAGCGCACAGTCCCATAATTCATCGGGATTTAATCCCCTGCTTTTCCTGTCATAGGCTGCCGTCAGAACACAGAGCAACATGCCGAGACCGATGACAACTCCGTACAGTGCTATGCTGAAGCCGCCGAAAACAGTAAAGCTTTTCGGCACGTTCTCCAGATATATATTCAGATTTGGAAACGCAATATCATTTACACCCATTGTCAGCTGATCTTATACATTGAAACGGAAGAGTATGACATCTCCGTCCTGTACAACGTAATCCTTTCCCTCCATCCTGACTATTCCCTTTTCTCTGGCTGCGCTTAGGGATCCTTCTCTTAACAGATCCTCATAGTTCACAACCTCAGCCTTTATAAAGCCTCTTTCAAAGTCAGTATGGATCTTTCCCGCTGCCTGAGGCGCCTTAGTGCCCTTTTTGATGGTCCAGGCCCTGGTCTCATCCTCCCCGGCTGTAAGGAAACTCATCAGTCCCAGCGTCCTGTAGCTGGCTTCTATCAGCTTGTCGAGACCTGATTTTGTAAGTCCCAGTCCCTCCAGGAATTCCGCTTTTTCATCATCATCCAGCTCGGCGATCTCTGATTCTATCTCGGCTGAAATGACAAATACTTCGGAGTTATGGTCGGAAGCCCATTTCCTGACCTCCTGCACATGCGGATTTGAAGCCCCGTCATCGGACAGATCCTCATCCTTTACATTCGCAGCAAAGATAACCGGCATAAGAGTCAGCAGGCCGTATGTCCTGACCAGCTTTTCCTCTTCCTCATCGTTTATTTCCGTATCGCTCGCCGGCCTGTCGTTTTCCAGGGTCTCTTTTATCCTGTTTAAGAGCTCCAGTTCTTTGGCAGCAGTCTTATCCATTCTGGCAGTCTTGTTGACCTTTGCGATCCTCCGCTCCAGTATCTCCAAATCCGAAAAGATGAGTTCCAGATTGATAGTCTCTATATCCCTCACGGGATCAACACTTCCGTCCACGTGTATCACATTGCTGTCTTCAAAGCAGCGGACCACATGAACGATGGCGTCACACTCCCTGATATTTGCCAGGAACTGGTTCCCAAGTCCCTCGCCCTTGCTGGCTCCCTTTACAAGTCCTGCTATATCAACGAAGTCCACCGTGGCAGGCGTGATCTTCTTTGATGCATACATTTTGCCGAGAAGCTCTATCCTCTCATCCGGAACAGCCACCACTCCCACATTGGGATCTATCGTACAAAAGGGATAATTTGCCGCCTGGGCTCCTGCCTTTGTAAGTGAATTAAAAAGGGTACTCTTTCCGACATTCGGCAGCCCAACGATTCCCAGTTTCATTCTCTTGCCCCCTTTCCTTTATTTTGGGGCTTTTTTGCCTCGTAACACTCTGTTACGTAACAATCACGTAACAATTTACCATTGCTTATTGTTATATTTTTGTTGCTTTTCATGAAAATAATCC